>NZ_LFVW01000710.1:0-5528 GCF_001182915.1 Kitasatospora sp. MY 5-36 | reverse complement strand
CTGCCGGAGGTGTGGCCCGCCGTGGTGCTGCGGGAGCCGGCGCCGGTGCGGGTGCTGGACGGGGCCGGGCGGCCGGTCACGGTGGACGGCCGGGCGGGGGTGTCGGCCCGGCCGGCCCTGGTCGTGGTCCGGGGTCGGGAGGAGCGGGTGGACGGCTGGACCGGGCCCTGGCCGGCGGTCGAGTACTGGTGGGACCAGTCGCTGGCCCGGCGCCGGGCACGGTTCCAGGTCGTGGTGGACGGCGGCCGGGCGCTGCTGCTCACCGTGGAGGGGGGTGCCTGGTACCTGGAGGCCGGCTATGACTAGCGGCCCCGGCACCCGAACGGAGCAGGCCCGCAAGGGCAGGGCCGAAGGGAGCGGGCCGAGAAGGCCGAGTAGGCGAGCAGGGGGGAGCAGGACGAGCAGGGGGGGAGCAGGACGAGCACGAGAACGACGAAGGCAACCCCCGATGGGCTTCACCAGCCACCCCACGCTCCCCTGGAGCGAGCTGCACCGCCGGTTGACCGGCGCGGCGCCGGACCGTACGGTCGTCCCGCTGCGCCGCCCCGCCCCGGCTCCCGAACGCGCCGCACCGGAGAAGCCCGCCGCACCGGAGCAGCCCGCCACCCCCTGGGCCGAACTGCACGTCCACTCCGCCTTCAGCTTCCTGGACGGCGCCAGCGACCCGGAGGACCTGGTCGCCGAGGCGGTCCGGCTCGGCGTGGAGACCCTCGCGATCACCGACCACGACGGCCTGTACGCCGCCGTCCGGCTCGCCGAGGCGGCCCGGGGCACGGGCCTGGCCACCGTGTTCGGCGCCGAGCTGACGATCCGCGACGGCGGGACGGGCCGCGACGGCGGGACGGAGGAGCACCTGCTGGTCCTCGCCCGCGACCCGGCCGGCTACCGCCGCCTCTCCGCCGCGATCGCCGCCGCCCAGCTGGCCGGCGGCGCCAAGGGCAACCCGGTGTACGACCTCGGGGCGCTCGCCGGGGCGCACGACGGCCACTGGGCGGTGCTCACCGGCTGCCGCCTCGGCCGGGTCCCCGCCGCGCTCGCCGGGAGGAACGGCCCGGACCAGGGCGAGGCCGAGCGCAGGCTCCGCACCCTCGCCGAGGCGTTCGGCCCGGAGAACGTCCACGTCGAGCTGATCGACCAGTGGCTGCCCGGCGACGACCGGCGCAACGACGCCCTCGCCGCCCTCGCGGCGAAGGCGCGGCTCCCCGTCGTCGCCTCCACCAACGCCCACCACGCCGGCCCCGCCCAGGGCCGCCTCGCGCAGAGCCTCGCCGCCCTGCACGAGCGCCGCACCCTCCAGGACGCGGTCGGCTGGACCAGCGCGGCCGGCACCGCGCACCTGCGTTCGGGCCGCGAGATGGCCGGCCGGCTGGCCCGCTTCCCCGGGGTGCAGCGGGCCACCGCCGAACTCGGCCGGGCCTGCGCCTTCGACTTCGCCCGGCTGGACCCGGAGCTGCCCGGCTTCCCCGTCCCCGCGGGCGGGACCGAGATCGGCCACCTGCGCGCCCTGGTCGCGGCCGGCGGCCCGGCCCGCTTCGGCTCCGGCAACGCGGCCGCCCGCCGTCAGCTCGCCAAGGAGCTGGACGTGATCGAGGACCTCGACCTGGCCGGCTACTTCCTGATCGTGCACGACATCGTGGACTTCTGCCGGAGCCGGGACATCTGGTGCCAGGGCCGCGGCTCGGCCGCCAACTCGGCGGTCTGCTACGCCCTCGGGATCACCGCCGTCGACCCGGTCCACTACAAGCTGCTGTTCGAACGCTTCCTCTCCACCGCCCGGGACGGGCCGCCCGACATCGACCTGGACATCGAGAACCGCCGCCGCGAGGAGGTCATCCAGTACGTCTACGGCCGCTACGGGCGCGAGCACGCCGCCCAGGTCGCCAACGTGATCACCTACCGGCCCCGGCTGGCGATCCGCGACGCCGCCCGGGTGCTCGGCTACCCGCAGGGGCAGGTGGACGCGTTCAGCCGGCAGACCGACTTCCGCTCCGCCCCCGGCGCGGACGCCGTCATCCCCGCCGACGTGCTCCGACTCGCCGCCCAGCTCCACGGTCTGCCCCGCCACCTGGGCATCCACTCGGGCGGCATGGTGCTCAC
Organism: Kitasatospora sp. MY 5-36; assembly: GCF_001182915.1. Classification (NCBI taxonomy): domain Bacteria; kingdom Bacillati; phylum Actinomycetota; class Actinomycetes; order Kitasatosporales; family Streptomycetaceae; genus Kitasatospora; species Kitasatospora sp. MY 5-36. The sequence goes on along the minus strand of NZ_LFVW01000710.1, from coordinate 3,431 downwards.
CAAGGAGCCGATCGGCGAGATCTGCCCCACCGAGTGGGCCCGGATGCCCGGGCGCTCCGTGCTCCAGTGGGACAAGGAGTCCACCGCCGGGGCCGGGCTGGTGAAGATCGACCTGCTCGGCCTGGGCATGCTCGCCGCCCTGCACGACGCCTGCGACCTGGTCGCGGAGCACCACGGCCTGCGCTACGACCTGGCCACCATCCCGGACGACGACAAGGGCGTGTACGCGATGCTGCGCCGGGCGGACACCGTCGGGGTGTTCCAGGTCGAGTCCCGGGCCCAGATGGCGACCCTGCCCCGGCTCAAGCCGGACCACTTCTACGACCTGGTGGTCGAGGTGGCGCTGATCCGCCCCGGCCCGATCCAGGGCGGCTCCGTCCACCCGTACCTGCGCCGCCGCGCCGGGGCGGAGCCGCCCGGCTGCCCGCACCCGCTGATGGAGAACGCCCTCGGCAAGACCCTCGGGGTGCCGCTGTTCCAGGAGCAGATGATGCAACTCGCCATCGACTGCGCCGGGTTCACCCCGGAAGAGGCCGACCGGCTGCGCCAGGCGATGGGCGCCAAGCGCTCGCACGAGCGGGTCGCCCGGCTGCGCGAGCGGCTGCTCACCGGGATGGCCGAGCGCGGCATCCCGGCCGAGGTGGCGGAGGACGTCTACGGCAAGATCGAGGCCTTCTCCAACTACGGCTTCCCGGAGAGCCACGCGATCAGCTTCGCCTACCTGGTGTACGCCAGCGCCTGGTTGAAGCACCACTTCCCGGCGGCCTTCACCTGCGCCCTGCTGGCCAACCAGCCGATGGGCTTCTACTCGCCGCTCAGCCTGGTCGCGGACGTCCGGCGGCACGGCGTGCGGGTGCGCGGGGTGGACGTCAACGCCAGCGGGGCGCGGCCCACCCTGGAGCCGTACCGGGGGCCGACCCCGAAACCGCCGCTGACCGCCGGACGCCCGCAACCGGCGATCCGGCTCGGCCTGGAGACGGTGCGCGGCATCGGCACCCCGCAGGCCGAGGCGATCGTGGCCGGGCAGCCGTACGCCGACCTGGAGGACTTCGCCCGCCGCACCGGCCTGCCCGGTCCCGCCCTGGAGGCGCTGGCGACGGCGGGGGCCTTCGACTGCTTCGAACTGACGAGACGTCAGGCACTGTGGGCCGCAGGGGCGTTCGCCGGGATCTCGGACGGACTGATCCCCGGCACCACCCCCGGGACCGAGGCGCCGGAGCTGCCCGGCATGAGCCCGGTCGAGGAGACCATCGCCGACCTGTGGGCCACCGGCACCTCCGCCACCAGCCACCCGCTCCAGCACCTGCGCGCCCACCTGGACCGCGGCGGCGCGCTCAGCGCCGCCCAACTCCCGGATGTGCCACCGGGAACGGAGGTGGTGGTCGGCGGCCTGGTCACCCACCGGCAGCGGCCGCCGACGGCCGGCGGGGTGCTCTTCCTCAGTCTGGAGGACGAGACCGGGCTGATCAACGTGATCTGCAACCGCCCGGTCTGGGAGTCCCAGCGCCGCACCGCCCTGGACCGGGCCGGGCTGCTGGTGCACGGCCGCGTCGAGCGCGACCGGGGCGCGACCAACCTGGTCGCCACCCGGCTCACCCCGCTCCGGATCGGCCTCTGAGCGGGGCGGGCCGGCGTGTGCCTGTGAGGCGGCGCGCGTCGACGCGTCGGGGTACGGCTAGAAGGCGGGCTGGTCGCCGAGGTCGAAGATCCGCAGGTCGGTGAGGCGGACGGTGTACCAGACGTCCCGGCTGCCCCCGCCGCTCCAGAACTCGGTCAGCCGGACGGAGGCGTAGCCCTCCTCCTCCTTGACCTGCTGGGCCGACCAGCTCGCCGGGACGTTCTGCGCGCGGAACACCGGATCGGCGTCGTTCCGCATCGCCCACTGGTCCAGCCGGTAGTTCAGGTACGGGGAGAGGTACTGCTCGCGGACCTGCCGCGGGCTCTCGGTGCCGCCCCCGCCCTCCACGGCGTCGCGGTACGCCTCCAGGAAGGTGAGCACCTGCTGGGCGGCCGGGGTGGCCGCCCGGACCTGGGCCCCGGCGACCACGGGGGCGGTCGCCGCGACGGCGGCCTGGGCGGGGGCGGCGGCCAGGCCGCCCACGGCGAGCAGGGCGGCGGTGAAGGACAGTGCGGTGCGCATGGCACGTGTACGGATCATGCGGGCATTCCACCACCCCGGAAGGCTCCGGCCCATCGCCGGAAGGAGTGGTGTACCCGTACTGCCCAACAGATGTGACGATACGTCAGGAGGTGGGGTAGCCGATCTCCGCGAGGTCGACGGCGAGCTCCTCCTCGTCGATGTCCGGGTTGAGCGCCGCCAGCACGGCCGGGGTGAGCGGGCGCAGCGCCAGGACGTGCTCGATCGCGGCGAGGTCCAGCTCGTGCTCCGGCTCGAAGTACTCCGTGGCCCAGGCCCGGTACCCGGCGGCCGAGCCGTCCAGCAGCAGGTCGAAGAGGCCCTCCGCGCCCCGCTCGGCGGCCGCGCCCCGCCAGGCGCCGTCCTCGTGGGCACGCCAGAAGCAGCGGGTGACCGTCGGCCCGTCCTCGTCCCCGAAGGCGGGCTCCTCGGCGAAGCGGCGGAACTCCTCGGGCACGGCCGCGAGCAGCTCCGGGGCGTTGGGCGCCTCGTGGTCGAAGCCGCGCCCGTAGGCGCCGACGGGGGAGAAGACCAGGCACCAGTCGTCGCCCTCGCCGTCGCGCATCGAGGCCAACTCCTCGCCCTCGTCCCAGGAGGCGTCGAAGGAGTGGTACCGCGCCTCCCAGTCGTCGGGGCTGAGGATCGCGTCGAGCGTGGCGAGGGCGCGGCAGCGGTCGCGCAGGTCGGGGATGGCGGGCAGTCGGTTGAGCAGGTCGTCCATGGGTGCCATTCAACCAACCCCGGTGGTCCGCCCGCGCCTCGGGCCGCCGCGCCTTGCCTGGTGCGCCGCCCTACGCCCCGGGCGGCCGTCCCTTGCCCGGCGCCCCGGCGAAGACCTGGGCGATCGGGAGCCAGGCGGTGGCGACGGGCCCGGTGGCGGTGAGGGCGAGGTCGTCCCGGTGCCGGCGCTGGGTCACCAGCAGGCAGAAGTCCAGGGCGGGGCCGGCCACCACGTCCCGCGCCCCGGCCGGGCCGATGGACCAGGACCCGCCGTCGGGCGCGGTCAGGTCGAGCCGGACCGGGCGCTCGGGCACGGGCAGTCCGTGCAGGGTGAAGGCGAAGCCCAGGGTGCGCAGCCCCAGGTGGGCGATGTGCCGCAGCCGGTCGGTGGGCTCGCGGGTGGCGCCGAGCGCGTCCGCGACGTCCTGGCCGTGCGCCCAGGTCTCCATCAGCCGGGCGGTCGCCATCGAGGCGGGCTTCATCGGCGGGCCGAACCAGGGCAGCCGGACGTCGGCCGGAGCGGCGCCGAGCGCGGCCAGCACCTCCGCCCGCCCGGCCCGCCAGCGGGCGAGCA
>NZ_LFVW01000709.1:0-4202 GCF_001182915.1 Kitasatospora sp. MY 5-36 | reverse complement strand
CTCAGCGCCATCGCGGCCCGGTAGCGCTCGGCCGCCCGGTCGAGGATGACGGGCAGCGTCGAGACGGACCGCAGGTCGGCGCGCCCGGTCGCGCCGGCCAGGGCCGCGACGCCCGGCCCGGACACGAGGGGCAGGACGTCGGCGCGGGTCCGCTCCAGCCGGTCGGCGCGCAGCGGGGCCGGGTCCACGGCCACCCGCCAGAAGTTCTGGACGGACGTGCCCCAGCCGGTCAGCCCGGCCAGGCTGTCGCCGTCGACGAAGCCGGTGGCCCCCAGCCAGTTGCCGTGCTCCAGGTCGATGTTCAGGCAGGGGCGGTCCGGGCAGCCGAGGCCGGTCCAGAACGGGTCCAGCGGGTCGTTGACCCGGAACAGGCCGGTCACCACGGCGGTCCGCCGGCTGTCGGGGCCGGTGCTGCCGCTGTCGACGACGTCACCGACCTTGATGCCGACCAGTTCGGCGGCCGTCCGGCTGACCATCACCGGCAGCGGGGCTCCGGCGGTGGCGGGGCCCGGGCGGCTGCCCTCGGTCAGGGTGACCCGGTCGGCGAGGCCGGCCAGGTGGGCCAGGGAGAGCCTGGGCGGGGCGCTGTCGCTCACCCGGCGGTAGCCCGGGTTGAACATCGGGACGGAATCGGTCACGGAGCCGTGCGCCAGGCCCGCCGGGGACAGCGCGAGCTTCCCGCCGACCCGTTCGACGAGCTGCCGGTCGACGGCGTCGAGGTCGGCGGCGGTGTCGCTCGGCCGGGCCTTGGAGGAGAAGTGCAGGCTGGTCGCGTGGATGCCCTGCCGGTGCACGTAGTCCCGCAGCGCCGCGTCCGCGCCCCGGTCGGTGACGCGGGGGACGGCCACGGACAGCAGGACGGTGACGAACGCGAGGGCCGCCGTCAGCAGGGCGGTGCCCGGGTCGGCGCGCAGCCGGGTGCGGACCCAGTGCGCCGGGCGGTGGGCGGCCCCGGGGGTGCCGGCCTTGGCGGTCACGTCTCCTCCACGAGGCGCAGCAGGACGGCGGCCGCCGGAGGGGCCGCAGGTGGACGCGTCGTGCGCGCACCGCGCACGGATCACCGGCGACCGGTCGCCGGACGATGCTGTCAGATCCGATCACCGATCGGAAGGGAATGGTACAGATCGATCCCGGCTCGTCCAGGCACGGTTGGGGCTGGTGGGGGCCGCTGTCCCACTCTCCGCGCGGGAGTTGAACCGTCGGGCCCTCCGGGTCCGTAGTGGATGGTCGTCCGGGGTGCTCCGGACGGTCATCGGGGGTCTAAACCGCTCAAATCGGTGGTGCTTCGAACGCCAATGCGGGTACACCAGTTGACGGTCGCTCAGGTGTGGGGCGGCGCCCGTCCGACGCCGCCCCACCCCGTCCCGCGCGGCCGGAGGACGAGCGGGCCCACGCGCCCGTGGAAAGGCAAGGAGGCGTCCGTGACTCACGACGTGCGCACGCAGAACTCCCCCGCTGTCCGGCGGAGCACCCAGGACGTTCGGACCATCGCGATCCTGCGCCTCGGCGTCGGCCTGATCGGCATCCTGCTGCCGGTGGCCCTGCCGTTCGGCAACTGGCTGGCCGCCGAGCTGACGGGGCGCGGCACCGACGGCTTCTGGCCGAACTCGATGAGCGGCGCGTACTACACCGACACCCGGAACGTCTTCGTCGGCGCGCTGTGCGCCCTCGGGGTGTTCCTGATCTGCTACCGCTTCGACCGCCGGGACGACCGCTGGAGCACGGCGGCCGGGTTCTTCGCGCTCGGGGTCGCGTTCTGCCCGACGTACACCGGGGGCGGGTCCGGCCTCGACCGCACCGTCGGGGTGTTCCACCTGGTCTTCGCCGGCCTGCTGTTCGTCATGCTGGCGGTCTTCTGCCTCTACTCCTTCCGCAACCCCCGCTCCGCCCAGCCGGCCCGGGTGGGCACGGCCTACCTGGTGGCCGGGGTGGTGATCCTGGCCGCCCTGGCGCTCTCGCTGCTGGCCGGGGTGACGGGCGTCGGCTCCGACTGGCCGGTGCGGCCGCTGTACCTGGGCGAGTGGCTGGCCACCTGGGCCTTCGGCCTCGCCTGGACGGGCGCCGCCCTCGAACTCGCGGCGCACGGGCGGCGCGACGCCGACAGCGCCGTGGTCCCCCGTCAGCCGGGCGCCGACGCACTCGACCCGAAGCACCCGGAGGCGCACGCCTGAGACCCTGTCATTCCCGTGCGGCGGGCGACCGTTACCATGCGCACCATGAACCGCCACCAGGGCGGTTGGTGACGGATGCCCAGCGGCGGGAGAACGAACATGGCGAACGAGGTCCGGGCAGAGCACGGTCCGCGCGAGGACTACCCGTCGGTGGACCTGCGGATGGACGTTCCGCACTCCGCCCGGGTCTACGACTACCTCATCGGCGGAAAGACCAACTTCGAGGCGGACCGGGTCGCGGCGCACGCCTCGGTGCGGGCCTGGCCGGCGCTGCCGACCTCGATGCGCACCACCCGCGAGTTCATGCAGCGCTCGGTGCGCAGACTCGCCGAGCAGTACGGCGTACGGCAGTTCCTCGACATCGGCACCGGCATCCCGACCTCGCCGAACGTGCACGAGGTCGCCCAGGCGGTCGACCCCGAGGCCCGGGTCGCCTACGTGGACAACGACCCGATCGTGCTGACCCACGCGCGGGCCCTGATGGACAGCACGCCCGAGGGCCGCACCTGTTACGTGGAGGCCGACTTCCGCGACCCGGAGTCGATCATCGGCAACCCCCGGCTGCGCGAGGTGCTCGACTTCTCGCAGCCGGTGGCGCTGTCGCTGATCGCGATCGTCCACTTCGTGCTGGACGAGGACGACCCGCAGGGCATCGTGCGCCGCTTCATGGACGCCCTGGCCCCCGGCAGCTTCCTCGCCCTGACGGTCTTCACCGGGGACACCGACCCGGTGGGCGTGGGCGGCGTCGGCCGTGAGTACAACGCGCGCGGCATCCCGCTCCAGATCCGCGACAAGGCCGAGACGGAGGCCTTCTTCGACGGCTACGAGCTGCTCGACCCGGGCGTCACGCTGGTGCACCACTGGCGGCCGGACGCCGGTGCCACACCCGTCCGCGACCAGGACATCGCGATGTACGCGGGCGTGGCGATCAAGCGCTGAATCGTTTCTGCGGCGGGCCCGGTCAGCCGGACACCGAGACCAGGCCCGCCTCGTAGGCCAGGATGACCAGCTGCACCCGGTCCCGGGCGTCGAGCTTGGCCAGCAGCCGGGTCATGTAGGTCTTGACGGTCGCGATGCTGAGCACCAGTTCGGCGGCGATCTCGGTGTTGGACAGGCCCCGGCCGACCAGGGTCAGGATCTCGCGCTCGCGCCCGGTGATCGCCGCCAGCCGCCGCTCGGCTGCGACGGCGGCGGCCGCAGCGGTGACACCCCGGGCACCCGGCCCGGGCCCGCCGGTCCCCGACCGCGACGGGCGGCCCCCGACGAACGCCCCGATCAGCCGCCGGGTGACGCCCGGCGCGATCAGCGCGTCCCCGGCGGCGACCACCCGCACCGCGCCGAGGATGTCGTCCAACGCCATGTCCTTGACCAGGAAGCCGGACGCCCCGGCGTGCAGCGCCGCGTACACGTGCTCGTCCTCGTCGAAGGTGGTGAGCACCACCACCCTGGTCGGCCCGCCGTCGGCGGTCACCAACCTGGTCGCCTCGATGCCGTCCATGCCGGGCATCCGGATGTCCATCACCACGACGTCCGGCCGCAGTTCGGCGGCCAGCCGGACGGCCTCCGCCCCGGTGCCGGCCTCGCCGACCACCTCGACGTCCGCCGTCTCCGCGATCACCATCTCCAGCGCGGCGCGCACCAGCGGCTGGTCGTCGACCAGCAGGACCCGGATCACGCGCCCGCCTCCCCGGCCGACAAGCCCGACGAGCCCGACGAACCCGGTACCGACACCGATACCGCCACCGGCACCGGCAGCCGGGCGGCCACCCGGAAGCCGCCCCCGGGCAGCGGCCCGGCCTCGAACTCGCCGCGCAGCAGGGCGACCCGCTCCCGCAGCCCGGCCAGCCCGAACCCGCCGCCGGCCCCCCGGACCGGACCCAGGCCCCGCCCCCGGTCGGTGACCTCGACGGACAGCTCCCCCGCCGTCCGGTGGTCCACCGCCACCACACAGGCGTCGGTGTCCGCGTGCCGCACCACATTGGTGACCGACTCCTGGACGATCCGGAAGGCCGCGAGGTCCACCTCCGGCGG
>NZ_LFVW01000708.1:0-1257 GCF_001182915.1 Kitasatospora sp. MY 5-36 | reverse complement strand
CCCGCACCCCCGCCGCGGTGGTCGCCCCGGCCAGCCGGTCGAGGTCGGCCAGGCCCTGCGGCACCGGGGCCGAGGCCTCGCCGTCGGCCTCCCGCAGCGCGACCAGCATCCGGCGCAGCGCCGCCAGGGTGTCCCGCCCGGCCGCCTCGATCTCGCCCAGCGCCTGCTTGGCCCGCTCCGGCCGACGGTCGATCACCCGGCGGGCGGCGCCCGCCTGGAGGGCGACGATGCCGAGGCTGTGCGCGACGGTGTCGTGCATCTCGCGGGCGATCCGCAGCCGTTCGGCGGTGACCGCCTCCTCGGCCGCCCGGGCGCCGAGCGCCGCCGCGTGCTCCCGGTTCTGCCGCCCCGAGCGGCCGACCAGCCAGGCGACCAGCGCGAGCAGCGCGGCGCCGTCGGCCGAGCCGATGTGGGTGCCGGTGAAGATGCCCACCGTGTTGCCGTGCACCATGCCGATGTGCGCCACCAGGAGGGCCATCACCAGCGTGAAGGCGGCCCGCGAGGTGCAGCGCGGCCGGGTCGCGGTGATCAGGCAGAGCGCGACGTCCACGGCGAGCAGCGCGCCGGGCGGCACCTGGGCGCCGCCGGCCCACCCGTCGGTCTCGGTGAACGCGGCGATCAGCAGCAGGACGACGGAGAGCACCGGCAGCCGTCGCACCAGCGCCGCGCCCGCGAAGGCCACCACCGTGTCGGCCAGGGTGAACGCCCAGCCGCCGTGCGCGGCGGCGCCGGGGTGCTGCGAGGCGTCGCCGCCGAGCCGGACGGCGGGGTAGCCGGCGGCCACGCACCAGGCGAGGCCGACCCAGACCTCGGGCGGGACGCGCCGGAGCAGCGGCGGGGAGGGCGTCGGTGACATGGTCCAAGATCGTAACGACGGCCCGGCGAGGCCGTCATCCAGCCGTGGTTGTACGGCCGGGGGTGACGGGCACTGTCGACGCCGGTCCGATGCTGCCGTACGGGCCGGACGGGCACCGTGGAGCCCATGATCGAAGTCACCGAGCTGACCAAGCTCTACGGCCGCGGCCACCGCGTCCGCACCGCCGTCGACCGTCTCTCCTTCACCGTCCGGCCCGGCCGGGTCACCGGCTTCCTCGGCCCCAACGGCGCCGGCAAGTCCACCACCCTGCGGCTGGTCCTCGGCCTGAGCGCCCCCACCTCCGGCGCCGTCACCGTCGACGGCCGCCCCTTCCGCGGCAGGCCGCGCGGCCTGCGGCACGCCGGCGCGCTGCTGGACGCGGGCGACGCCCACGGCGGGCG
>NZ_LFVW01000707.1:0-5533 GCF_001182915.1 Kitasatospora sp. MY 5-36 | reverse complement strand
CGCCCGCAGCGCGGCCAGTTCGGCGCGCCGCCCGACGAACAGCGTGGGTGCGGCCGGCAGCCGCTCCAGGCCCGGGACGGCCCCGGCGGGCGCGCCGGGGCCGGGGTCCATCGTCGCCGTCTTCCTCGCCACCCGTGCCACTCCCGACGTCATCCCGCGCTCGGCATCCGACACCCGGCTTCCGGTGCCCGGCCTCCGGAGTTCAGCGGAGGCGGCCCGGGACGGGCGCCCTGTCTGCGAAGCGTAGTTCGACCGTCCGGCTCAGCCGAGGTGACATCCGGTCGTACGAATCCGCAAATCACCCCAACGACTCAACGACCGGCGGCCGGCCGTCCCCCGAGCGGCCGACTCAGGCCTCGAAGGGGCGAGCCGGCCAGGGCGAGTCCGCCGGGCGCAGCGCGTCCAGCCCGTCCGGGCCGGTGAGCGCGGCGTGCACGGCGAGGGTGCCGGTGACCAGGGTCGGGTTGTGCAGCTTCCCGGCCTGGATCAGCCGGATCAGCTCCGGCACCGGCACCCAGGCGACCTCGATCTCCTGCTCCTCGCCCTCGGCCGCGTAGCGCTCGCCCTCGGCCGGCGCCAGGTCGGTGGCGAGGAACATCCGCAGCGCCTCGTCGGTGCCGCCCGGGGAGGTGTAGTAGTCGGCGAGGATCCGCCAGGTGCCGGCCTTGCAGTACGCCTCCTCGTACAGCTCGCGCTGCGCGGCGTGCCACGGGTTCTCGCCGGGCACGTCGAGCAGGCCGGCGGGCAGCTCCCACAGCCGCTGGCGCACCGGGTGGCGGTACTGGCGCAGCACCAGCACCCGCTGCTCGTCGTCCAGGGCGAGCACCGAGACCGAGCCGGGGTGGGTCTGGTAGTCGCGGCGGGCCCAGCTGCCGTCGGGCATCCGGACCTCCTCGCTGCGGACCCCGGTGACCTTGCCCTGGAAGGGCGTCCCGCCGGCCCGGACCTCCCACTCCTCGGCCACGTCGGCGATCCCCTGGCGGCTCTGCTCGTCCATCGCTCTCCCCTTTTCGTCAGTACGACACAATCTAACGCCGAACGGCGGCCCCGCGGGAATCGCGGGGCCGCCGTTCGGTGAACGACCGGGGAGGACTACTCGGAGACCGCGGTCTTGATCTCGATGGCCGCCTTGACCAGGCCCGCGAACAGCGGGTGCGGGCGGGTCGGGCGGGACTTCAGCTCCGGGTGAGCCTGGGTGGCCACCAGGTAGGGGTGCACCTCGCGCGGGTACTCGACGTACTCGACCAGGTCGCCCTTGGGAGAGAGGCCGGAGAACTCCAGGCCGGTCTTCTCCAGGTCCGCGCGGTAGGCGTTGTTGACCTCGTAGCGGTGGCGGTGGCGCTCCTCGACGTACTGCTCGCCGCCGTAGACCTCACGGACGATCGAGCCCTCGGCGAGCTTGGCCGGGTACAGGCCCAGGCGCATGGTGCCGCCCAGGTCGCCCTTGCCGTCGACGATGGCCAGCTGCTCGGCCATCGTGGAGACGACCGGGTGCTTGGCGGCGGCGTCGAACTCGGTGGAGTTGGCCTCGGGCAGGCCGGCCAGGTTGCGGGCCGCCTCGATGACCACGCACTGCAGGCCCAGGCACAGGCCCAGCAGCGGCACCTTGTTCTCGCGGGCGAAGGTGATCGCGCCGACCTTGCCGTTGACGCCGCGGTCGCCGAAGCCGCCGGGGATGCAGATCGCGTCGACGTCGCCGAGCTGCGCCCGGGCGCCCTCGGGGGTCTCGCAGTCGTCCGAGGTGACCCACTTGATCTCGACCCGGGCGTTGTTGGCGAAGCCGCCGGCGCGCAGCGCCTCGGTCACCGACAGGTACGCGTCCGGCAGGTCGATGTACTTGCCGACCAGGGCGACCTTGACGATGTGCTGCGGCTCGTGGACGCGGCGCAGCAGGTCGTCCCAGGTGGTCCAGTCGACGTCGCGGAACGGCAGGTCCAGGCGGCGCACCACGTACGCGTCCAGGCCCTCGCCGTGCAGCACCTTGGGGATGTCGTAGATCGACTTGGCGTCGATGGCCGCGACCACGGCCTCCTCGTCCACGTCGCACATCAGCGAGATCTTGCGCTTGATCGCCTGCGGGACCTCGCGGTCGGCGCGCAGCACGATCGCGTCGGGCTGGATGCCGATGTTGCGCAGCGCGGCGACGGAGTGCTGGGTGGGCTTGGTCTTCAGCTCGCCCGAGGGGCCGATGTACGGCAGCAGGGAGACGTGCACGAAGAACACGTTGTCCCGGCCGACCTCGTGGCGGACCTGGCGGACGGCCTCCAGGAACGGCAGCGACTCGATGTCGCCGACGGTGCCGCCGACCTCGGTGATCACGACATCGACGTCCTCGGTCGCCATCCGGCGGATCCGGGACTTGATCTCGTTGGTGATGTGCGGGATGACCTGGACGGTGTCGCCCAGGTACTCGCCGCGGCGCTCCTTGGCGATGACGGTCGAGTACACCTGGCCGGTGGTGACGTTCGCCGAGCCGTGCAGGTTGGTGTCCAGGAACCGCTCGTAGTGACCGATGTCCAGGTCGGTCTCGGCGCCGTCGTCGGTGACGAACACCTCACCGTGCTGGAACGGGTTCATGGTGCCCGGGTCCACGTTGAGGTAGGGGTCGAGCTTCTGCATCGTCACGCGCAGGCCGCGGGCCTTGAGCAGCGCGCCGAGGCTGGAGGCGGTCAGCCCCTTTCCGAGCGAAGAGGCGACACCCCCGGTGACGAAGAGGTGCTTGGTCGTCACGGCGCGGCCGTTCGCTGCCTTGCCGGAATGGGGCTGTGCCAAGAGGGGGCTCCCGTGGGTCGCGTGTCGAAGCAGACGTGGGCGGGAGGCTCGGGGTTCGCCGTGACGGGAGGCCGGCTCGGTGCGCGGCGCTCACTGGGTCGTCGGTTCGGCTGGTCCGGGGCGTTTGATCCCGCCGGTCCACGGGATACCAGGGTATCAGTGACGCGACCCGGACGCCGATCGAGGCACGCGCACCGCGCCGGGAGCGCGCGCGGGGCGCACGACCGGCGCATCACACGCCACAGGTTTCACACCGGTCGCACAACCCGCCGGACCGGGCCAGAGCGCGGTGTCCGTCCGGACCATCCCGGCTCCCCCTGCCGGGCCAGGCGGAGGTGATCCTTCCGGACCATCCTGCGCCGCGCCCTCGCGATGCACGGCATTTCCGCCGAATTGCGGCGCCACACCGGGCTGCGTCCGCGTGCTTCGCCCCTTTCGTCCGTCGTAAGCTGCTCGGACGCATCGCCGACAGCACGAGCACGCGGAGGGCGTGGGAGGGTCAGGACACTCCCGGTCCCCGATGCGCGACCGGACCTCCCCGTATTCCCGCTCATCCCCACCCACTCCAGGGGCTCGACCGAGCCCCGCGGACACTCCAGCAAGGCCCGACACCACCCCCGGCAGGCCGGACGTCCCGGGGTGGACCTCCGGCCCCGCAGACCGCTCGCTCCCTCCGCTCGCCGATGCCCTGACCACATTGCGAACTGGAGATCCACGTGGCCGGCCGTATCGAGGACTACGCACTCATCGGGGACATGCAGACCGCTGCCCTGGTCAGCAGGGACGGGGCGGTGGACTGGCTCTGCCTTCCCCGCTTCGACTCGCCGGCCGTGTTCGCCGGCCTGCTCGGCACCGATGAACACGGCTTCTGGCGGATCGGCCCGGCCGAGGCCGTCGTCACCTCGGTCCCCCTCCCCGCGACGGCCCCGGCCCCCTCGCCCGCACGGGTCCGCATCGCCGAGACCGCCGACCTGCGGGTGCCCCCGCCCACCGCCGCCGCCCCGGCCGTGCCCGCCGACCGCCGCCGTTACCGGGGCGACTCGCTGATCCTGGAGCAGGAGTGGGACGCCCAGGGCGGCACCGTCCGGGTGATCGACTTCATGCCGCCGCGCCCGCTGGCCGGCAAGGACGCCGTCCCCCAGGTGATCCGGATCGTCGAGGGCGTCTCCGGCACCGTGCGGATGCGCTCCGCACTGCGGATGCGCTTCTCCTACGGCCGAGTGGTGCCCTGGGTGCACCGCGTCGAGCAGGCCGACGGCGGCCACCGCACCGTCGCCGTGGCCGGCCCCGACTCGGTCTGGCTGGACGGCAGGGCCGAGACCTACGGCCGCGACCTCACCACCTACGCCGACTTCACCGTCACCGCCGGGGAACGGATCGCCTTCGCCCTCACCTGGCAGGCCTCCCACCTCGACGCGCCCAAGCCCCCGGACGCCGAGGGCATGCTCGACGCCACCGCCGACTTCTGGCACGACTGGGCCGACCAGTGCACCTACCAGGGCCCCTACCGCGAAGCCGTGATCCGCTCCCTGATCACCCTCAAGGGCCTCACCTACGCCCCCACCGGCGGCATCGTCGCCGCCCCCACCACCTCCCTGCCCGAGGACATCGGCGGCGAACGCAACTGGGACTACCGCTACACCTGGCTGCGCGACGCCGCCATCACCCTCTCCTCCCTGCTGCGCACCGGCTACCGCGACGAGGCCAAGGCCTGGCGCGAATGGCTCCTGCGCTCCGTCGCCGGCGACCCCGAGAACCTCCAGATCATGTACGGCATCGCCGGCGAGCGCGAGCTCACCGAGTCCTCCCTCGACTGGCTGCCCGGCTACGAGGGCTCCCAGCCCGTCCGCATCGGCAACGGCGCCGCCGGACAACTCCAGCTCGACGTCTACGGCGAGGTCGTCGAAGCCCTCCACCTCGCCCACATGACCGGCCTCGTCCGCAACGACCACGCCCACCAGCTCCAACTGCGCCTGATCGACTACCTCGAGGACCACTGGCAGAACCCCGACGAGGGCATCTGGGAGGTCCGCGGCCCCCGCCGCCACTTCGTCCACTCCAAGGTGATGGCCTGGGTCGCCGTCGACCGCACCATCAAGCTCCTGGAGCAGACCCCCGAGGACGAGCCCACCGGCGGCCACCTGGAGCGCTGGCGCGCGCTGCGCGACACCATCCACGCCGACGTCTGCGAGAAGGGCTACGACCCGGAGCGCAACACCTTCACCCAGTACTACGGCGGCAAGGAGCTGGACGCCTCGCTGCTGCTGATCCCCCAGGTCGGCTTCCTGCCCGCCGACGACAAGCGCGTCATCGGCACCATCGAGGCGATCCAGCGCGAACTGTCCACCGAGGACGGCTTCGTGCTGCGCTACCCGACCCACGACGAGTCGGGCAACAACGTGGACGGCCTCTCCGGCCACGAGGGCGCCTTCCTGGCCTGCTCGTTCTGGCTGGCCGACGACCTCGCCATGATCGGCCGGGTCCAGGAGGCCCGCGAGCTGTTCGACCGGCTGCTCGCGCTGCGCAACGACGTCGGCCTGCTCGCCGAGGAGTGGGACCCGCGCCTCAAGCGCCAGGTCGGCAACTTCCCCCAGGCCTTCAGCCACGTCCCGCTGATCGACACCGCCCTGCGGCTGACCGCCTGCGGCGCGGCGTACCTGTCCGCCCAGCCGGACGGGCCGGCCACCGACCGGGCCGAGCGGGCCACGGTCTAGGGGCGGACCTAGGGCCTGTCTTCAAACTCGCGTCTGCGGGGCGACGC
>NZ_LFVW01000070.1:0-375 GCF_001182915.1 Kitasatospora sp. MY 5-36 | reverse complement strand
TTCTGGGCGGCGGTCGAGGGCGGGGACGCCGACGGCCTTGCGGCCGCGTTGAACATCGACGGTGAGCGGCTGGGCGAGGTGCTGCCGGCGCTGGCCGACTACCGGCGCCGTGGCCTGGCCGGCTCGGCGGTCGCGGACTGGCGGTACCGGGTGTCGTGGGCGCCGGTGAGCGAGTCCGGCGGGGTGTTGACCGGGACGTGGCTGCTGGTGGGGGAGTCCCCGGATGCCGCTGCGGTCGCGGAGGCGCTGGAGTCCCACGGGGCAACCGTGGTCCGTACTGCGGTGGATGCCGTGGGTGAGGCGGCGGCCGCGTGCTCCGACCTGAGCGGAGTGCTGTCGCTGCTGGCGCTGGACGAGTCGCCGCAGGAGGCGTTC
>NZ_LFVW01000706.1:0-5574 GCF_001182915.1 Kitasatospora sp. MY 5-36 | reverse complement strand
CTCAGCAGGGTGGTCCGGCGGGCGGGGCGGCGGTGCGCGGGGGTGTGCTGGGGCGCGCTGGGCATGGGGGTGCCTCTCGGGACGTGGAGGCCGCCCGCGCCGCGAGGGGGAGGCGCGGGGCGGGCGGCGGCCTGGGGTGGTCCGGGGTGGGGGAGCGCGGTGCTGAGCATCAAACTGGACTAGACCAGCTGTGCACGTCAAGCATTTCCCGGTCCCGGACGCCCCGTCAGGGACAGGTTTTAGGAACGGTTAAGACGATGCCGGGCGGCGGTCGCGGCGGGCCCGGGGATGAAGGGGCTTGACCTTGAGGGCACTCCAAGGTGAAAGCTGAGGGCGTTGATCACGCACCACCACGCGAACACCGCGGCCACCCCCACGGGAGCCGCGGAAACCACGACGGGAGCACCACCATGCGCAACGCCTCGTTCGGCACGAGCGGCCCGGAGATCGGCGTCATCGGTCTCGGCTGCATGGGCATGACCTGGGCCTACACCGAGCGGGACCGGGACGACGAGAAGTCGGTCCGGGTGATCCGGCAGGCGCTGGACCTCGGCGTCGGCCTGATCGACACCGCCGACATGTACGGCCCGTACACCAACGAGGAGGTGGTCGGCGCCGCGCTGGCCGGCCCGTACCGGGAGCGCGCCTTCCTGGCCACCAAGGTCGGCATCGTGCCGGGCGGCGCGGGCCAGCAGGAGCGCAACGGCCGGCCCGAGCACGTGCGCCGCTCGATCGACGAGAGCCTGCGCCGGCTGGGCACCGACCACGTCGACCTCTACCAGCTGCACCGGGTCGACCCCCAGGTGCCGATCGAGGAGACCTGGGGCGCGTTCGCCGAGGTCGTCGCGGCGGGCAAGGCCCGGAGCATCGGCCTCTCCGAGGCGGGCGTCGAGGAGATCAAGCGGGCGCAGAGCGTGCACCCGGTGGCCTCGGTGCAGTCCGAGCTGTCGCTGTGGACCAGGGACGCGCTGGCCGAGGTGCTGCCGTACACCGAGGAGCAGGGCATCGCCTTCCTGCCGTTCTCGCCGCTCGGCCGGGGCTTCCTGACCGGCGGGATCACCTCCATCGAGGAGCTGCCCGCCGACGACTTCCGCCGCCGGCTGCCGCGCTTCCAGCACGACGCGCTGCGGGCCAACCTGGCGCTGGTCGGGAAGGTCCGGGCGGTCGCCGAGCGGATCGGCGCCACCCCGGCGCAGGTCGCGCTGGCCTGGGTGCTGGCGCAGGGCCGGTACGTCTTCCCGATCCCGGGCACCAGGACGCCGCGCTACCTGGTGGACAACGTGGGGGCGGCCGGGATCGAGCTCTCGGCGGCGGACCTGGCCGAGCTGGACGCGCTGCCGGCCGCGACCGGCGAGCGCTACTGACGGCGGCGCTGCCCCCGTACCCGCGCCGTCAGCGCTCCCGCACCCACACCAGCTGCCGTCCGGTCTCGCCCGGAGCCCGGACGGCGGCCTCCGCGACCCGGTCCAGCCGGTAGCCGAGCTTGCGCGGGACGGCCGCGCTGGCGCCGTTCGCCCGGTCGCAGCGGATCTCCACCCGGGTGATCCCGGGCAGGGCCAGCGCGGCCTCGGTCAGCGCCCCGGCCGCGGCGGTGGCGATGCCCCGGCCGACGTGCCCGGCGGCGACCCAGTAGCCGATCTCCAGCGCGCCCGGGCCGATCCGCCCGTGCAGGCCGAAGGCGCCGATCACGCCGCCGGGCTCGGCGTCCAGGCCGGCCAGGTACATGAAGTCGGTGCCGGCCTCCCAGGCGGCCGCGCCGGCCCGGGTCAGCTCGGCGGTCCGGGCCCGGGAGGGGGCCTCGGCCGCCCACTCCATCCAGGGCCGCAGGTGGTCCAGGTTGGCGCGGACGGCCTGGTTCAGCGCCGCCGTGTGGCTGCTGCGGCGGCGCCGCAGCCAGAGGCCGCCGGGCAGCCGCAGCCGTTCCGGCGGCCGCCCGGCGGTCGCCTCCGCCAGCGGTGGGGCGAGGCCGCAGGGCCGTGGCTGTGCTTGGCTCATGGCGGCGATTATGTCCTTGGCCGGGACCTGTCACCATCGGATATCCCTCTGGTGGCGGGCGCGTCCCCCCGGTGGCGGGCGCGCCCGGCCGCACCCCGGCGCGTCAGAGCCGGACCATCACCTCGTCGAGCTCCTTGCGCCGCAGGTCCGGCACGCGCGCCCCCTCGGCCGGGTAGCCGACCGGGATGACGTACGCGGCGCGCTCCTCCGCCGGGCGGTCGCACACCTCGTTGAGGAACTTCATCGGGCTCGGGGTGTGGGTCAGCGTGGCCAGGCCGGCCTGGTGCAGCGTGGCCAGCAGCAGCCCGACCGCGATCCCCACCGACTCCTTGGTGTAGTACGGGCGCGGCGACTCGGGGCCCTTGTGCACCTCGAACACCACGATCACGGCCGGCGCGTCCTCCAGGAACGGCTTGCGCCAGTCGGTGCCGATCGGGGCGAGCGCGGCCAGCCACTCCTCGGACGCCCGGTGGCCGTAGAACTCGCGCTCCTCGGTCTCGGCCGCCTCGCGCAGCCGCCGCTTGCGCTCCGGGTCGGTGATCACCACGAACCGCCAGGGCTGGACGTGCGCGCCGCTGGGCGCGGTGGAGGCGGTCCGGACCGCCCATTCGACCACCCCGTCCGGGATCGGGCGGGTGGAGTAGTCGCGGACGGTCCGGCGCTGCGCCATCACGTCGTGGAAGGACCTGCTGCGGGCCTCGGCCTCGTGGGCGGGCACCGTCATGGGGGTGAGCGGGACGGTCGGGTGGGACGTCCCCGCCACGGCGCTGTCAGTGCTGTCAACCATGGCGCACAGCACAGCACATGACGGCCCCTCCGGGAGGGGGTTTCCGGGAAGAGGTAGAGACCAATCCCCGGAGACCGATCCCCGGAGGCCGATCCGGCCGGCGGCCGGTCCCGTTCCCCGGGCCCGGCGACCCCTACAGCTCGTGCGCCCGCCCGTCCCGGACCTCGATCCGCCGGTTCACCGCCACCGTGTCCAGCATCCGCCGGTCGTGGGTGACCAGCAGCAGGGTGCCGGTGTACGAGCCGAGCGCGGACTCCAGCTGCTCGATCGCGGGCAGGTCCAGGTGGTTGGTGGGCTCGTCCAGCACCAGCAGGTTGACCCCGCGGGCCTGCAGCAGCGCCAGCGCGGCCCGGGTGCGCTCACCGGGGGAGAGGGTGCCGGCCGGGCGCAGCACGTGCACCGCCTTAAGGCCGAACTTGGCCAGCAGGGTGCGCACGTCCTCCGGCGCGAGCTCCGGCACGGCGGCCGCGAAGGCCTCCAGCAGCGGCTCCCCGCCCAGGAACAGCCCGCGCGCCTGGTCCACCTCGCCGACCACCACGCCGGAGCCCAGCGAGGCGCTGCCGCTGTCGAGTTCGAGCCGGCCGAGCAGGGCGGCCAGCAGCGTGGACTTGCCCGCGCCGTTGGCGCCGGTGATGGCGACCCGGTCGGCCCAGTCGATCTGCAGGTCCACCGGGCCGAAGGAGAAGTCGCCGCGCTTGGCGACGGCCGCGCGCAGGGTGGCCACCACCGAGCCGGAGCGCGGCGCGGTGGCGATCTCCATCCGCAGCTCCCACTCCTTGCGCGGCTCCTCGACCACGTCCAGCCGCTCGATCATCCGCTGGGTCTGCCGGGCCTTGGAGGCCTGCTTCTCGGTGGACTCGGTGCGCTTCGCCTTGGCGTTCTTGTCGTTGTCGCTGCTCTTGCGGCGGGCGTTGCGGACGCCGTGCTCCATCCAGTTGCGCTGCATCTGGCCCCGGGCCTCCAGCGAGGCCTTGGTGTCGGCGTACTCGTCGTACTCCTCGCGGGCGTGCCGGCGGGCCACCGCCCGCTCCTCCAGGTACGCCTCGTAGCCGCCGCCGTACAGGTTGACCTGCTGCTGGTGGAGGTCCAGCTCCAGCACCTTGGTCACGGTGCGGGCCAGGAACTCGCGGTCGTGGCTGATCAGCACGGTGCCCGTGCGCAGGCCCTTGACGAAGGACTCCAGCCGCTCCAGGCCGTCCAGGTCGAGGTCGTTGGTGGGCTCGTCGAGCAGGAAGACGTCGTAGCGGGAGAGCAGCAGCGAGGCGAGGCCGGCCCGGGCGGCCTGGCCGCCGGACAGGGCGGTCATCGGCAGGTCCAGCGAGACCTTCAGCCCGAGCGAGTCGGCGACCTCCTCGGCGCGCTCCTCCAGGTCGGCGCCGCCGAGGTCCAGCCAGCGCTCCAGGCCGACGGCGTACGCGTCGTCGGCGCCCGGCCGGCCCTCGACCAGGCCCTCGGTGGCCTCGTCCAGCGCGGCCTGCGCGGCCGCCACACCGGTGCGGCGGGCCAGGAAGTCGCGCACCGACTCGCCCTCGCGCCGCTCCGGCTCCTGCGGCAGGTGGCCGACGTTGGCGCTCGCCGGGCTCAGCCGCAGCGAGCCGCCCTCGGGGGTGTCCAGGCCGGCCAGCAGCCGCAGCAGGGTCGACTTGCCGGCGCCGTTCACGCCGACCAGGCCGATCACGTCGCCGGGGGCGACGACCAGGTCCAGGCCGGAGAAGAGGGTGCGTTCGCCGTGGCCGGCGCTGAGGTCCTTGACTACGAGTGTGGCGCTCATGATGAGCCCGATTGTAGGAGGAGCCGGGCGTCCGGCCGAAAAGCCGGGGGCCGCGGCCGTCGCGGCCGCGGCCCCCGGATCACCGCTCAGCGGGTCACCGCGCCGCTCGGAAGACCACTCGGCCTTCGTCGGAGCGGGTCACTCGGCCTTCTTCACTTGGCCTTCTTCGAGAAGTACTCGAACATGTGCTGGGCCACGTCCTCCAGGTACGGACCGGCCTCGTAGGTGTTCGCGCCGTTGCCGATGGAGGTGTCGCTGACCAGGGCGGGCTTGCCGTCCTTGGTCGCGTACCAGCCGCCGCCGCTGCTGCCGCCGGTCATGTTGCAGCCGATCAGCAGCATCGCCGGGCGGCTCGGGTCGCCGGTCTTCTTGGACGGCTTGCCGCCGTCGCAGTGCTCCAGCTCCACGCCGTCGAAGGGCTTGCCCTCCGGGAAGCCGTAGTTGCTGACGGCGCCGACCTGGTCACGCGGGGCGTTGAACCAGAGCGGGACGGAGCCGCCGACGGTCTCCTCCAGCGACTTGCCGCCCGGGCTGGGGTTGGCGACCTTCACGATGCCGAAGTCGTACTGGCTCCACGGGCCGCCCTTCTCCGGGTCGGCCTCCGCGGCCCACTGCGGCGAGACCATGCCGGAGGTGGCGGTCCACTCGCCGTACGGCTCGGCGTCCTCCAGCTTGGCCTGCTTGTTGCCGTTGCTCAGCACGCCGTTGCTGTTGAAGGCCGGGGCGAAGGTGATGTCGGTGTAGTACTTGTTGCCCTTGCCGCCGTGCAGGCAGTGGCTGGCGGTCCACACCAGGTTGCTCTTGCCGGGGTTGGCCGGGTCGGAGACGACGGTGCCGGAGCACACGTAGTCCTCGTTGCCGTCCTTGAAGAAGATCTTGCCGTTGACGTGCATGTTCTTCGGGAACGGGTGCGCCACGGGCTTGGCCGGGACCATCGCGGGCAGCTGGTCCGCGCCGCCGCCACCGCCGGGCTGGGCCGCGGTGGGCTGGGCCGTGGGCGCGGCCGAGGCGGGCGCGCTGG
>NZ_LFVW01000705.1:0-5584 GCF_001182915.1 Kitasatospora sp. MY 5-36 | reverse complement strand
CGCGGGGCCCGTGCGGCCCGGCGGCACCGGGACGGCGCGCGTGGCGCGCCGGGCGCGGCCCGGGTGGAGGGAGAGGGGAGGCGCGGCAATGCCTTCCCAACAAGCCCCCGCCCATCGACGACCGAGCCCGGTGCGCCCGCGATTCTGGCTGGAGACGGCCCTCGGCGCGCTGTCCGGGCTCCTGTTCCTGCTCACCCTGGTGTGGCCGCAGTGGATCGAGACGCTGCTCGGCCTCGACCCGGACGCCGGCAGCGGCGCCGCGGAGTGGCTGGTGGTCGCGCTCGCAGCCGCCGTCACCGCCGGGTGCGCGCTCGGCGCGCGGACCGAGTGGCGCCGGGCGCACCCGGCCCCGGTCCGCGCCGCGCGGTGAGCGGATCGGAGGACCGTCATGACCGACACCGCACCAGCCGCCGCACCCCGGCTGAGCGACCTCGTCCGGAGTGCGCCGCTGAGCTTCCTCGGCACCGTCACCAGGGTCGGCGGCACCTCGCTCGCCGCCCTGCCGGCCGAGGCCAGGAACGAACGGACCGCCGTGGTCCGGGTGGACCAGGTGCTGCACGCACCCGCGGCCTTCCGGCAGCTCGGCGGCAGCGAGGTCACCGTCCAACTGGCCACCGACGCCGAGCTGTTGAAGGTCGGCGACACGGCGGCCTTCTTCACCAGGGGGATGGTCTACGGGGACGGCCTGGGCGTGGCCGAGGTCGGCCGGCTGCCGGCCGACGCCGTCCGGCAGCACGTCTCGCTGGCCGCCACCACGGCCGACGAACTCCCCTTCTCCTCGGTGCAGCGGGAGATCCGCGACCAGGACCTGGCCGCGCACGCCGCCGAGGCGGACGCCGTCGTGGTCGCCACCGTGGTCGGCCTGGAGGACCTCGGCCTGGCCGAGTACTCCGAGCACGACCCGCACTGGTGGCGGGCCACGCTCGACGTCTCGCTCGTCGAGTCCGGCGGCGCCGCCCCCGGACCGACCACCGTGCTCTACCCGGCGAGCGGGGACATCCGCTGGCGCGCGGTGCCCAAACCGACGCCCGGGCAGCTGGGCCTGTGGCTGCTGCACGCCACCGGGGGCGAGCTCGCCGCGCGGGCGCCGTACCGGCTGCTCCACCCCGAGGACTACCAGCCGGCGCAGAAGCTCGCCGTGCTGCGGGAACGGAGGTGAGCCGACATGCCCACCATCAAGGTCGTCAACATCACCCCGAAGGCGCTGAGCGGCGACACCAACCTGGACAGTGAGCCCAACCTCGCGGTCGACCCGGAGAACCCGCTGGAGATGGTCGCGACCGCCTTCACCCCCGACCCGATGAACGGGCCGCTCGCCCCCGTCTACGTCTCGACGGACGGCGGGGACACCTGGGTGCTGAACAGCGTCGTCCCGGGCAACGGGGCACTCGGTACCGGGGACATCAGCGTCGGCTTCGGCGGGGCGGGGGGCCGGCTCTACACCGGCATCCTCAACGGCCAGAGCGGCGACCTGCAGATCCTGCGCGCGCCGGACATCACCGCGAGCACGCCGATGGCCGTGCTCGTCGACCGGAGCGGGGAGGACCAGCCCTGGGTCGTCGCCACCACCGTCACGGCGAACGGCGGCAGCGGCGACCGGGTGTACATCGGCAGCAACGACGTCGCCCAGCCCGGCGGCACCGCCACCGTGGACGTCTCGAACGACGCCGGCACCGGGCCCGCTCCGGCCGGTTTCGCGCCCGTCAAGCTCGACCGGCACACCGGCACGCTCTTCGACGGGCCGCCGGTGCGGATCGCCGCGCACCCGGACGGCACGATCTACGTCGCCTTCCTGAGCGTGACCGCCACCGGCGCGGGGGCCCTGATCACCTTCGACGTCGTGATGACCCGTGACGACAAGGGCGGCGTCGGACCGAACCCCTTCGAGGACCTCCTCGACTCGGCCGTCGGCGACGTCGGCCAGCGCGTGGTCACCGGCCGCAAGGCCCGGTTCAACCCGCACCAGCGGTCGCTGGGCCAGGAGCGCACCGGTGCGGACCTGGCCGTCGCCGTGGACCCCACCGACTCCAACAGCGTCTGGATCGCCTACTGCGACAACCTCGGCGGAACCGCCCCCACCGACTACGTGCTGCACAGCCGTCACTCGGCGGACCGGGGCCAGACCTGGGCCGCGGCGCGCCCGGACGTGGTCAACGGCAAGAACCCGTCGCTGGCGGTCAACTCCGACGGCCTGGTCGGGCTGGTCTACCAGCAGCTGGTCCACAACCAGTGGTCGACGGTGCTGGAACTGACCGCCGACGGCTTCGGGACGACGGAGAGCCATGTGCTGCACCAGGCCCCGGGCGACGTGCCGCCGGCCGGGACGCAGTTGCCGTACCTGGGGGACTACCTCCGGATGGTCACGGTCGGAAAGGACTTCTACGGCGTCTTCGCCGGAAACAACACCCCCGACCGGGCCAACTTCCCGGTGGGCGTGACCTACCAGCGCAACGCCAACTTCACCACCCACCAGCTGCTCAGCTCGGACGGGGTCACCCGGGTGCCGCCGTCCATCGACCCGTTCTTCTTCCACCGGGCCGCCTGAGCACCCGCGCACCCCCGCATCCCAAGGCGCCCGCCACGACCGGTCGTGGCGGGCGCCCTGCTGTCGGGCACTGTGGCTTTCGGGGCAGGGGTTCAGGCGGTGGCCAGGCAGAACCGCACCAGCCCGGCGTCCACGTCGAGGACGATCCGCTGCATCTCGGCCCACGGCGGGTGGAACTGCGTGCCCCACTCGACGGTGAAGCCGAGCACCTTCCCCTGCTCGGGGTCGACGAAGTGGCGGGCGAAGACGTAGTCGTCGCTGGTGCCGCTGGTCGGGTACAGGTGGAAGCCGCTCAGCGGCTTGTACGCCAGGCCGCGCACGCCGTGCAGGCCCTGGCAGAAGGCCTCGGCGAGCAGCACGGCGGTGTCGGCGTCGGTCTTGGGGATGTACTCCGCGTACGCGACGTCGCCGGGCAGGCCGCGCTTGCCGTCGTACTGGCTGTTGCGGAAGTTCATGGCGGGGGTGACCGACTGGTTCTCGTCGTCGCCCCAGTTGTAGAGCATGTCCTGGGAGTAGCTGTGCACGTCGACGAACCAACCGGTCCGCGGGAACTGGTCCAGCAGCCAGCGGACGTTGCGGGTCTCGGGCTCGGAGAAGGCGCTCGGGCCCTCGTAGACCTGCTGGTCGCACGGGTCGGCCGACACCTGCGGGGTGGCGGTCGGGGCGAAGGCGGTGGCGAAGTCGAAGAGGAAGTCGTAGTTGCGGTTGAGGTCGACGCCGACGCAGTCGGGGTTCGTGCTGCCCCCGGCGTTGGCCGGGTTGCGGTTCTTGCGCCACATCGGGTCGGCGGTCTGGCTGAACAGCCGGCCGTCCGGGTTGACCAGCGGGAAGAACACCAGGTCCAGCCGCTGGAGCAGGTTCCGGACCTGGTCGGCGGTGAAGACGGTGCCGCCGTAGCCGAGGCCGGTACCGTCGCGCTGGGCCTCCAGCAGGTCGGCGGCGAGGTGGACGAGGATCTCGCAGCTGCCCCATTCACGGGCGTGCACACCGCCGATCATCATCACGCAGCTCTTGGGCACCGGGGCCGGTGCACCGATCTTGAGGGCGTGGGCGGTGCGGCCCTCGATGGAGGGCTCGGGCAGGGTGAGCAGTTCGGACGTGCCGGGGTAGGCGGTGGCCAGGCTGGCCACGGCGGACTCGACCTCGGTGATGTTCAGGTACGGCATGACGACCTCCCGGGTCAGCCGGCGGGCTTGGCGGCGAGGCCGTGCGGGACGGCGTCGGCGGCGGCGAACCGGTCGCCGGTGCCGACCTCGGCCTGGGCGGCGCGGCCGGCCTCGCTGGCGTTGCCGATCCGGGTGACGGTGACGCCCTCGCGTTCGAGGGCGGCGATCCGGTCCTCCGGGGCGTAGACGTCGATGCCGACGCTGCCGTCCGGTTCGACGTGCGGGCGGCCACCGGTGTCGGGGCGGGCCTCGCGCAGCAGGGCGCGCAGGACCTCCGGGTCCCTGGCGGTGACGCGGAGTCGCAGGATGTCGGGTCGGGGCGGTCGGGTGGGAACGGCGGACATGGCGACCTCTTCTCGGGCGCCGGGGGAGCGCGGCCCACGGCCGGCTCAGCGGTGCCGGATTCAAGCGGATATGTCCGACGTGTACCTCGTATCCTCAGGATGCGTCGCCGCGGTAGAAGCCGTCAAGGGGCGGCTCGGGCATCCCGTCGAGCAGGCTGTCCAGGCCGCTCAGCATCTCGGCCTCGTCGTCGAAGTCGGAGAACCGGGGCACCAGGGCGCGCAGTCTGGGGTAGTCGGCGGCGGGCAGCCGGTGCAGGCCGAGCCGCAGGGCCGGGTCCGGTTCGTTCGGGTTGTCGACCACCTGGCGCTTGTCCACCAGCAGGCAGCCGAGGTTCCAGGCGACGAAGGTGCGGTAGACGGTCAGCGCGCCGGCGTCGTCGAAGCCGGCCCGGCCGAGCACGGCCAGGATGTGCTCGGTGAGCTCTAGCACCGAGGCCGGGCGGCGGGCCACCGGGACGGCCAGCGGGCGGGTCGCGACCAGCGGCAGGATCTCGGGGTGGGCGTGCGCGGTGGCGGCGAACGCCCGGGCGATCCGGCGCAGTTCGGCGCGCCAGCCGTCCTCGTGCGGGCCGCGGGCGGCGCCGGCCCGCAGCCGGGCGTTGATCTCGTCGAAGTAGGCCTCGACCAGGCCGTCGATCAGCGCCTCCTTGCCCGGGGTGTAGCGGTACAGGGCCATCGACTCCACGCCGAGATCGGCGGCCA
This sequence comes from Kitasatospora sp. MY 5-36, assembly GCF_001182915.1. Taxonomy (NCBI): domain Bacteria; kingdom Bacillati; phylum Actinomycetota; class Actinomycetes; order Kitasatosporales; family Streptomycetaceae; genus Kitasatospora; species Kitasatospora sp. MY 5-36. The sequence continues at coordinate 827 of NZ_LFVW01000705.1, read as the reverse complement.
GCCTGCGCATGGTCAGCGCGGCCAGGCCCTCGCGGTCGACCAGGGCCACGGCGGCGCCCAGTACCAGCGGGCGGCTCAGTCGGCCCCGCCTCTCGGGGGCGTCCTGCTCGGCCATCTCCGCACTCCTCCGGGTCGGTGGCGGCGTCGTCGGGCGGTCGGCTCGGCGGGGGCGCGGGGCCCGCTGCCGGGCTGGGTCTTCGGCGGATGTCACTCAGCGGATACAGAACCAGGATACAAGGGAGGAATAGGACGTAAACGGGCACGCGGCCGCGCGGCGGCGGTGCTGCCGATCCCGCTGGTCAGATGACCGGGGGAGGGGCGGTGGGGGCGGCGACCGGGGTGGCGGGGCCGGTCGCGGTGTGTGATGCCACTCCGCACCCGCTCGCCAACCTCCTTCCGGCGCCCGGTCGCTGAGCGCGTCCGACCCGGCGGCGCCGGTCACCACGCCCGGCGCCGGCCTCAGTCGAGCAGCAGCCGGACGGCGAGGGCGGCGACCAGGGCGGCGGAGCCGAGGGCGGTGAGCAGCCGGCCGCGCGGGCCGGTGAGGGCCCGGCCGAGCAGGGCGCCGCCGGAGGCCAGCAGCAGTTGCCAGCAGGCGGAGGCGGCGAAGGCGCCGAGGGTGAAGGCCGCCCGGGTGGGGACGCCGTCCTGGCTGCCGCCGCCGAGCACCAGGGCGGCGAAGTAGAGCACGGTGAGCGGGTTCAGCAGGGTGATGCCCAGCAGGGTGAGGAAGGCCCGGGCGGGGGTGGGCGGCGACGGCCGCGCTCCGGCGGCGGGGCCGGAGCGCGGCCGCGCAGTGCGGTGGCGGCCGTCCGGGCGGCCAGGGC
>NZ_LFVW01000704.1:0-5588 GCF_001182915.1 Kitasatospora sp. MY 5-36 | reverse complement strand
CCGCCGCCGGGCTGCGCTCCGCCGCTGTGCTGGGCCCCGGCCGGCTGCACCCGAGCACCCTGCGGGCGCTGCGCTCCGCCTCCCGCGCCGCCGACGTGGTGCTCGCCCACGGCTCGGACACCCTGGCCGCCTGCGCCCTCGCCCTGGCCGGGACCCGTACGCCCTTCGTCTACGTCTCGGTCGGCCACCCGCGCTACTGGACCGCCAACCGGTTGCGCCGGGTGCGCGGCGGCGCGCTGATGCACCGCGCGGCCGCCGTCACCACGCTCACCGACGAGGCGCGCGTCGTCCTGGAGGAGCAGTTCCGGCTGCCCGACGGGAAGGTGCACGTGATCCCCAACTCCCGTGCCGCCGAGAGCTATCCACCCGCCGACGGCCGGGACGACCGGCGCGCCGCTCGGCACGCGCTGGGCCTGCCGGCCGACGTGCTGCTGGTCGCCTGGATCGGGGCGATAGCCCCGGAGAAGCGGCTCGACCTGGCCCTCGACGTGCTCGACCGGCTGCCCGACGTCCGGCTCGCCGTCGCCGGGGACGGACCGCTGCGCGAGTCGCTGGCCCGCCACCCGGCCGCCGCCCGCGCCCACTTCCTCGGCCCGCTGCCCGACCCGGCCCCGCTCTACCGCGCCGCCGACGCGCTGCTGCTGACCAGCGACAGCGAGGGCGTGCCCGGCGCGTTGATCGAGGCGGCGCTGGCCGGGGTGCCCGCCGTGGCCACCGACGTCGGCTGGGTGCGCGAGGTGGTCCGGGACGGTGCCACCGGCGCGCTGGTCGCCCCCGGGGACCCGCTCGCCCTCGCCGAGGCGCTGGGCAAGGTGCTCGCGGTCAACCGGGCGGGCCTCGGCGCGGCGGCCCGGGCGCACGCGCTGGAGCACTTCGAGCTGGGCGCCGTCGTGGACGCCTGGCAGCAACTGGTCGCCGAGGTATGGACGGCGGGTCCGGAGGCCGCCCGCTGACCGGGGTGGCCAGGCGGGCCAGGGGTGCCATGCCGACCGGGGTGGCCGGGCCGACCCCGTCGGGTGGCCGGCCCGTCCGCGCGCCCGGCCCGGCTACGCCGTCCGGGCGAATCCGGCGCGGCCCGTGCGCAGCAACCGGCCGGTAGCGAACCGCCGCCAGCACACTGCCCGGTGTGAAATCGAAGTCGCTGCTGCGGTCCACCGTCCTGCTCGCCGTCGCCGTCGGGATTGCCGCGTCCCCCGTCCAGGCCGGCGCGATCACCCACCAAATCCCGTTCGGGGGCGCCCAGTTCGTCAAGCTCGACCATCCGCAGCCGGTCCGTGAGAGCGTCCGGACCGAGGCGGTCGAGTTCTTCTGGTACGACTGCAGCCACTCCCAGGCGCTCGAACAGCCCCTGCAGGCCTGGGCGGAGAAGCACCGCGCCGATGTCGCGCTGCGCCGCATCCCGGCCGTCTGGCCCGGCAGTCCGGACGAGGCCGCGCAACGGAGCCACGCCCGGATCTTCTACACGCTGGAGCGCCTCGGCCAGGTCGACCGCCTCCAGGTCAGCGTTTTCCGCGCCGTGCACACCGAGCGGGTCGACCTCACCACCGAGGCCACCGCCACCGACTGGGCCGCGCGGCAGGGCGTCGACGCCAAGGCGTTCGGCGAGACGTACCGCTCCGCCGAGGTGACGCGGTCGGTCGAGGAGGCCGCCGCCGACTTCACCCGCTACGGCGTCAACGAGCTGCCGACGGTCGTCGTCCAGGGTGAGTACCGCACCTCGCCGACCCAGGCCGGCGGGGTCGAGGCGATGCCCGAGGTGCTCGACCACCTGGTGCAGCAGGAGCAGGCGCGGGGTCACTGAGCCGGTGCTCCGGCCCTCGCGGTGACAGTGGATCAGCTCGCTCATGTGCCCTGCCCGGCAGGCGTCTTGTCCGAACGGCACCTTGCCTAACCATTCACATGCTGTTTAATGGTTAGCATGAGCGAGCTGATGATCCCTCACGTCCACCACCGCCACGTCGACGTCGACGGCCTGCGCGTCTTCTACCGCGAAACCGGCCCGCTCGACGCCCCCGTGCTCCTGCTGCTGCACGGCTTCCCGTCCTCCTCCCACCAGTACGCCCGGCTGCTCGACGCGCTCGGCACCCGCTACCGCCTGATAGCCCCCGACTACCCGGGCTTCGGCCACAGCGACAGCCCCGCGCCCGACGCCTTCACGTACCGCTTCGACACCCTCGCCGACGTGATCGAGGGCTTCTGCCTCGCCCTCGGCCTGGACCGCTTCGCGCTGTACGTCTTCGACTTCGGCGCCCCCGTCGGCCTGCGCCTGGCCACCCGACGCCCGGAGTGGATCACCGGCCTGGTGGTCCAGAACGGCAACGCCTACGAGGAGGGACTCTCCGACCAGGCAAGGGAGTTCATCGCGAACAGGCGCGGCGTGCCGGGCGCGGAGCAGGCCGCCCGCTCGATCCTCACCCCGGACGTCACCCGCGGCCAGTACGAGGGCGGCACCGGCGACCCGAGCCTGGTCGCCCCCGACGGCTGGACGCTCGACCAGCACTTCCTCGACCTGCCCGGCCGCAAGGACATCCAGGTCGAACTCGCCCTCGACTACTTCTCCAACGTCGAGCTCTACCCCGCCTGGCAGGCCTGGCTGCGCGCCGACCAGCCGCCCACGCTGGTGCTCTGGGGAGTGGGCGACCCGTTCTTCACCGAGGCCGGTGCGCGCGCCTACCTGCGCGACCTGCCCGGGGCCGAGCTGCACCTGTTCGACACCGGGCACTTCGCGCTGGAGGAGAAGCTGCCCGAAATCGCCCCGCTGATCGACGACTTCCTCGCGCGGATCGGGAAGTAGCCGACCGGTGCGGGGTGTTCGGGGGCGGGAGGCTCAGGCGGTTCGGGCGTGTTCAGAGCCCTTCGGCGTGCTTCAGTCGCGGCGCAGCAGGTAGGTGACGAAGCCGAGCGTCCCCCGGTAGCCGTGCAGCCACCCGGTGCGGTGCCGGTCCGCCGCCTCCCGGGCGGCAGCCGCGTCCGGGTGGTCCGGGTGGTCCAGCGCCCACTCGGCCAGCGAGCCCGTCCAGGCGAACTCGTACTCGTCCCACTCCTGTTCGGTGCTGACAAGCCCGAACACCGGCGTCCAGCCCTCCGCGAGGACCCGCTCGGTGGTCGTCGCGAGATCCGCGAAGTCCTCCCGTGCCGCGCCCAGTCCGTCCAGCGCCGCCCCGGACGGCTCGCGCTGCCAGAACCCCTCGCCGACCAGTAACCGGCCGCCCGGGGCCAGGAGTTCGCGGGCCGCGGCGAGCGTCGGCAGCAGGCCACCGAACGCGTGGGTGGCGCCGACGCACAGCACCAGGTCGAAGGGCTCCTCCGCGGTGAACTCCCGTGCGTCCAGGTGGTGCAGGCCGATCCGGCGGGCCACGCCCAGCGCGGCCGCGGACTCCCGGGCCCGGGTCAGCGCCGCCGCGTCCAGGTCCACGCCCACTGCCCGCCAGCCCGGGCCGGCGGCCAGCGCCCGGAGCAGCCAGGCGCCCTCGCCGCAGCCCAGGTCCAGGGCCCGGCCCTGCTCCGTCCCGGCCATGGCACGGTCCAGCAACCGGGCCACCGAGCCGTCCGCCAGCGGGGCCGCGATCGGGTGGTGGGCATGGGCGAGGCGGGAGATCTGCTGACGGTCCATCCGAGCAGTATGGATCGGGGCGGTGCGGCGCGCAGCGGGTTTCTCAGGCCCGGGAGTACGTCCGTCCCTTCCACGCCGAGCCCCGGCCGCGCCAGTGCTGTACGGCCGAGTCCACCGTCATCAGCAGGTACAGCCCCGCGGTGAACGGCAGCAGCAGCACGGCCGCGGCCGGCTGCCCGTAGTACCGGACCATCGGCAGGTACGTGCCCGCCATCAGCGCCCACGCCGCCCCACCCGCCGCGGCCACCGCCGGCGCGCCCGCCACCAGCCCGGCCACCGTCGCCACCGGCGGCACCAGGTACACCAGCGCCAGCCCCAGCACCGTCCCGAGCAGCAGCGCCGGCGAATGCCTGAGCTGGGCGTACGCGCTGCGCGACACCATCCGCCACAGCTGCTCCAGCCGCGGGTACGGACGCACGCTGTCCACATCGTCGGCCAGACCCAGCCAGGTCCGGCCGCCGGTCGACTTCACCGCCCGGGCCAGCGACACGTCGTCGATCACCGCGCCGCGGATCGCCGCCACCCCGCCCGCCCGCTCCAGTGCCTCCCGCCGCACCAGCGAACAGCCGCCGGCCGCGGCCGCGGTCCGGGCACCCGGACGGTTGCTCCGGCGGAACGGGTACAGCTGGGCGAAGAAGTACACGAAGGCCGGCACGATCAGCCGCTCCCAGCCGGTCTCCACCCGCAGCCGGGCCATCTGGGACACCAGGTCCAGGCCGTTGCTCTCGGCGGCGGCCACCAGCTCGGCCAGCGAATCCGGGCCGTGCGCGATGTCGGCGTCCGTCAGCAGCAGGTACTCGGCGTCCGGACCGGCCAGCTCCACGCCGTGCCGCAGCGCCCACAGCTTGCCGGTCCAGCCCGGCGGCAGCGGGGGAGGGGTGGTGACGGTGAGCTCCAGCCCGTCGATCGTCCGCAGCTCCGCCGCCAGCGCCCCGGTGTCGTCCGAACTGTGGTCGTCCACCAGGATCACCCGGGCCCGCCCCGGGTACTTCTGCGCCAGCAGCGTCGGCAGGCTCACCGGGACCACCGAGGCCTCGTCCCGGGCCGGCACCACGACCGCCACCTGCGGCCAGCGGACCGGCGGGCGACGCGGCGGCAGCCGAACGTCGGTGCGCCAGAACGAGCCGTGGCAGCACGCCAGCCAGAGCCAGACCAGCAAGGAGAACGCGGCGATCCACAGCAGGACGGTCACCCCGGCAGTCTGCCGCAGAACCGGGCCCGACGGGCGGATCGACTAAAGTCTTGAGCCGTGAAGATCGCACTGATGGACTCCGGAATCGGCCTGCTGGCCGCCGCCGCCGCCCTTCGGAAGCAGCGCCCGGACGTGGATCTGGTGCTCTCTTCCAACCCGGCCTCGATGCCGTGGGGGCCCCGTACGCCGGAAGAGGTCACTGAACTGGCCCTCGGCTGCTGCCGGGCCGCCGCCGCGCTCGAACCCGACGCGCTGGTGATCGCCTGCAACACCGCCTCCGTCCACGCGCTCGCCACCCTGCGGGCCGAGCTGGAGCCCGGGCTGCCGGTGGTCGGCACCGTCCCGGCGATCAAGCCCGCCGCCGTGCGGGGCGGCCGGGTCGCCATCTGGGCCACCCCGGCCACCACCGGCAGCGCGTACCAGCGTGGGCTGATCCGCGACTTCGGCGGTTCGGCGGACATCACCGAGGTCGCCTGCCCGGGCCTCGCGGACGCGGTCGAGCACGGCGACGACGAAGCCGTCACGGCCGCCATCGCCGACGCCGCCGCCCGGACGCCCGCCGGCACCGACGCCATCGTGCTCGGCTGCACCCACTACGAACTCGTCGACGACCGCATCCGCGCCGCCGTCGCCCCGACCGCCGCCCCGGGGCTCACCCTGCACGGCTCGGCCGACGCCGTCGCCGCCCAGGCCATCCGCCGCGTCGCCGACCCCACCCGCACCGGCTCCGGCACCCTCACCGTCCTCCACGCCGGCGGCCGCACCGAGGTGACCTACCAGCTC
>NZ_LFVW01000703.1:0-5633 GCF_001182915.1 Kitasatospora sp. MY 5-36 | reverse complement strand
CGGGCCAGCCGGCCGCCGCGCCGGGCCAGGTCCCGGCCTCCGTGCCCGGCCAGGTCCCGGCCTCCGCGCCCGCCGCCCCGCCCGCCAAGCCCACTGGGGGGAACTGAGCCATGCGCCTCGCCCGCATCCCCGTCTCCGCCGGCCTCGTCCTGTTCGGCCTGATCCTCCAGGTCAGCGTGTTCGGCCGGCTCCAGCTCCCGGGAGCCACCCCGGACATACTGCTGCTCGTCGTGGTCGGCCTGGCCATGGTCTACGGGCCCACCGGCGGCTGCCTGGTCGGCTTCGCGGGGGGCCTGCTGGCCGACCTCGCGCCGCCCTCCGACCACGCCATCGGCCGCTACGCGCTGGTGCTCTGCCTGATGGGCTACGCCGCCGGGCTGCTGCGCCCGGACCACGGCCGCCAGCGGTCCGTGGCCGGCTCGCTGGTCGTGGTCGGCGCCGCGGCGGTCGCCTCCACCCTGCTCTACGCGATGGTCGGCGCCCTGGTCGGCGACACCGCGGCCCGGCACGTCGGCCTCGGCGGACTGGTCATCAGCGCCCTGCTCTACGACCTGCTGCTGGCCCCCTTCGTGGTGCCGCTGGTGATGTACCTCGGCCGCCGCTTCGGCCGCGACCCGGTGGCCGCCGCGGACGACGACGAGGGCGGCTCCGGCCTGGGCACGCTGGCCCGCTACCGCACCACCCGCGACACCTCGACGGGCCCGTCGTACAAGAAGCGGCGCGTGCCGGGCTTCGCCCGCCGCCCGTAACCGGACCGGCCGCCCGGCCCCGGCCCTCCGGCCCCGACCACCCGACCTCCCCGCATCCTGGAGCGCACGAGACGTGAGCAACATCCCCGAGACCGGCCGCACCCGACGGGTGACGATCCGTCTGGTGGTGCTGCAGATCCTGGTGCTGTCGCTGCTCGCCACCCTCGGCGGACGGCTGTGGTACCTGCAGATCCGCAACGCCAAGGAGTACACCGCCAAGGCGACCGGCAACCACATCCGCGAGGTGGTCGAGCCGGCCGTCCGCGGCGAGATCCTGGACGCCTCCGGGCGGGTGCTGGCCGGCAACGAGACCCGGCTGGTGGTCTCGGTCAGCCGCACCTCGCTGCTCCAGCAGAAGGACGGCGGCAAGGCGGTGCTGTCCCGGCTGGCCGAGGTGCTGGGGATGCCGGCCAAGGACGTGCAGGAGAAGGTCCGGCTCTGCGACGCCAAGACCCCGCAGCCCTGCTGGAACGGTTCGCCGTACCAGCCGATCCCGGTCACCAAGGAGGCGACCACCCAGCAGGCGATGCAGATAATGGAGCGCCGCGAGGACTTCCCCGGGATCACCGCGCAGCCCACCGCCGTACGCCGCTACACCGGCGCCGAGGGCGCCAACATGGCCCAGGTGCTCGGCTACCTCTCGCCGGTCACCGACGAGGAGGTCAGCAAGACCGCCGGCAAGAGCGGCCTGGACCGCTACCTGCCGGCCGACCAGATCGGGCGGGCCGGCCTGGAGTCGGTGTACGACCGCGACCTGCGCGGCACCGCGGGCATCACCAAGCTGGAGGTCGACAACCTCGGCCGGGTGATCGGCAACGCCGGCACCGTCGCCCCGCAGACCGGCGACAACCTGGTCACCAGCATCGACGCCCGGGTGCAGAAGGTGGTCGAGGACAACCTGGCGCAGGCCATGAACGACGCCCGGAACACCTTCGACAAGATCACCAACCGCAACTACGAGGCCGACTCCGGCGCCGCCGTGGTGATGGACGTGCACACCGGGCGGATCGTCGCGATGGCGAGCGCCCCGACCTACGACCCGAACCTCTGGGTGGGCGGCATCAGCGGCAAGGACTACCAGTCGCTGACCAGCAAGGACTCCAACTTCCCGCTGCTGAACCGGGCCATACAGGGTCAGTCCGCCCCCGGCTCGACCTTCAAGGTCATCTCCACCACCGCCGCCGTGCAGGCCGGCTACTCGCTGGACGGCCGCTACGACTGCCCGAAGAGCATGACCATCGGCGGCCGCGAGTTCAAGAACTTCGAGAGCGAGAACTTCGGCCAGATCTCCCTGGAGAAGGCGCTGGAGGTCTCCTGCGACACCGTCTTCTACGGCCTGGCGTACGACCAGTGGATGAAGGACGGCGGCATCAAGCCGAAGAAGGACCCGGGCGACTGGTTCTTCAAGACCGCCCACGAGTTCGGCCTCGGCGCCAAGACCGGCATCGACCTGCCGTCCGAGGTCACCGGCCGGGTGCCGGACCGGCAGTGGAAGCAGTCCTTCTACGACAACAACAAGGACGCCTGGTGCGCCCAGGGGCAGAAGGGCGGCAACAGCTACTCCGACCAGATCGCCCGGGAGAACTGCGTCGACGGCTACCAGATGCGCGCCGGTGACGCCGTCAACTTCGCGATCGGCCAGGGCGACACCCTCGTCACCCCGGTCCAGATGGCCCGGATCTACTCGGCGCTCGCCAACGGCGGCACCTTCTACCGGCCGACCATCGCCAAGGCCGTGATAAGCCCGGGCGGGGACCTCGTCCGCGAGATCGCCCCGCACGAGGACGCCAAGTTCCCCGGCGACGAGAAGCTGCTCAGCTACATCAACCAGGCCACCGAGAGCGTCATCAAGAGCGGTACCGCCGCCTGGAAGTTCAACGGCTGGCCGCAGGACAAGATCACGCTGCACGCCAAGACCGGCACCGCCGAGGTCGAGGGCAAGCAGACCACCTCCTGGCTGACCACGTACAGCAAGGACTACGCGGTCGTCATGACGATAAGCCAGGGCGGCACCGGCTCCGGCGGCTCCGGCGACGCCATCCGCCGGATCTACCAGGCGCTGTACGGCGTGGACGACAAGGGCGGCATCGACAGCGGCAAGGCGCTGCTGCCCGCGCCGCAGGCCGAGCTGCCGAAGTTCAACCCGGACGGCACCGCGATCATCAAGCCGGTCTCGTACGGTGCCGACGCGGCGCAGGGCGCCCAGGCCCCGGGCCTCCAGGCCCAGGCCGTCGCCGCCGCTCCGGCGCTGCTCGACACGGCCACGGCGCAGCCGGCCCCGGCGACGGCCTTCCTCGACCGGACACCGCCGGCCGACCGTCCGGCGTCGTACACCGCGGCCGACGCCGCGCTCGAACCCACGCGCGGACCGGGAAGGGGACGGGCATGACCTCCTACGGCTCGTACCGGCAGCTGCGGCTGGCCCCGCAGCGCCGCGGGGTCTCCAAGGCGCTGTCCAAGGACTCCCCGCTCTGGCGGCTCGACTGGATACTGCTGGTGGCCGCCCTCGCCCTCTCGGCCGGCAGCTCGCTGCTGGTCTGGTCGGCCACCCGCGGGCGCGACTCGCTGACCCACGGGGACCCGCAGTACTTCCTGTACCGGCACCTGACCAACTTCGTGGTCGGGCTGGTGCTGTGCTCCGTGGTGATAGCGATAGGGAGCCGGCGCTTCCGCACGATCGTGCCGTTCCTGTACGTCGGCGTGCTCGTCCTGCTGCTGGCGACGCTCAGCCCGCTCGGCTCGACCATCAACGGCGCACACTCGTGGATCCAGCTCGGCGGCGGCTTCTCGATCCAGCCGGCCGAGTTCGCCAAGCTCGCGATCGTGCTGGCGATGGCGGTCGTGCTGTCGGACCAGGTGGACGCGGGGGAGCGGGAGTTCCCCTCGCACCGGGCGGTGTTCCGGGGCCTGCTCTGGGCCGGGGTGCCGATGTGCATAGTGCTGTTGATGCCGGACGCCGGCTCGGTGATGGTGATGGCCGCCATCGTGCTGGGCATCCTGCTCGGCTCCGGCGCGGCGAACCGCTGGGTGCTCGGCCTGCTGGTGGCGGGCACCGCCGGATGCGTGGCGATCTGGAAGTTCGGGCTGCTGAGCCAGTACCAGATCGACCGCTTCGCCGCCTTCGCCAACCCGCAGCTGGACCCGAACGGCGTCGGCTACAACACCGCGCAGGCCCGGATCGCGATCGGCTCGGGCGGACTGACCGGCAAGGGGCTGTTCCACGGCACCCAGACCGTCGGGCAGTTCGTGCCGGAGCAGCAGACCGACTTTGTGTTCACCGTGGCCGGCGAGGAGCTGGGCTTCGTCGGGGCGCTGGCGATCATCGCGCTGGTCGGCGTGATCCTCTGGCGGGCCTGCCGGATCGCCCGGCAGGCGACCGACCTGTACGGGACGATCGTGGCGGCCGGGGTCATCGCCTGGATGGCCTTCCAGGCCTTCGAGAACATAGGGATGTGCCTGGGCATCATGCCGGTCGCGGGCATCCCGCTGCCGTTCGTCTCGTACGGCGGCTCGTCGATGTTCGCCAACTGGATCGCCATCGGGCTGCTCCAGGCGGTGCGGAGCCAGCGGCCGATAGCGGCCTGAGCGCGCCGCGCCGTGCGGCGGCGGGGCCGGTCCGGGACTTCCCGGGCCGGCCCCGCTGTCGTGTCCGGGGGCGCTGTCGTGTCCGGGGCCGGGGCGGGTTCAGAGGAGGCAGTCGGCGGTGGTGAGGACGGCGCGGGTCTGGTGGGCGAGTTGCTCCTGGACGGGCACCCAGCGGGTGCCGAAGCGGTGGCGCAGCCGGTCGAGGCTGTCGGCGACGACGGTGCGGGCGCGGTCGCGGGCGGCCTCGACGCCGGGGCCGCGGGTGTCGGCGAGCAGCCGCAGCAGGATCGACGCGACCCGCAGCGGTACGCGGGCGGCGACCAGTCCGGCGGTGGTCACCCGGGAGGCGGTGAGCGGTTCGGCGCCCCAGCGCTCCAGCCACTCCTCGGCCACCCGCGGGGCGACCGCCAGGCTGGACTCGGCGGTGCGCAGCAGCGGGCCGTACGCCTCGTGGCCGGGCGCCCCGGGCCGGTGCGTGCGGACGGCCGGGAGCAGGGCGGTGAGGTCCGCAGCGCGTGCGGTGAGGTCACGGGCGGCGGCCGCGAGGGCCTGCGGGCCGGCCGGGTGGCGGTGGGCGTCGCCGACCGCGTCGACGGCCCACATCGGGACCTCCAGCACCGCGGAGACCGCGCCGTACCGGGCCGCGTACGACCAGGTGGACAGCTCGGGCTCGTCCGGCAGGGCCCGGGAGCCGCCGGCGCCCGGAGACGGCATCAGGTAGGTGCCCGGGTCCGGGCTGGCCCAGCCGATCGCGTCGTAGGAGTCCACGTCGAGCGGCACGCCGGCCCGCTGCGCGGAGCGGGCGAAGCGCCCGGCCAGGCCCGGGACGGGGCGGGTGAGCTGGGCGAACGCGCCGCCGAAGTCCACCCCGTGCAGCGAGCACTGGAGGAACGGGCGCAGTTCGTCGATCAGTCCGGTCAGGGCCAGGCTCTCCGGCATCGGCGGGCGGCCGGAGCCGGGGGCGGGCAGCAGCTCGGGCTGCTCCTCGAAGGAGGGGCGGAAGAAGTGCTCGTAGTGGCGCCGCATGGTGAGCGGGCCGTCCAGCCAGCCGGCGTTGAGCGCGGCGCCGTCGGGGTCGAGGCAGAGCAGCAGGTGCCAGGAGAGTCCGGGGCGGGCGGGGCGGTCGAGCAGCACCTCGGCGAGCCGGACGGTCCCGGCGGTGCCGATCGGTTCGTTGGGGTGCGGGCCGCCGACCACCAGGACGGCCCGCGGGCCGCGGTCCACGGAGAGCAGCAGCAGCGGGCGGCCGGCCCGGGAGCGGCCCACCTCGCGCAGCCGGCAGCGGTCCGGGTGCCGCAG
>NZ_LFVW01000702.1:0-5647 GCF_001182915.1 Kitasatospora sp. MY 5-36 | reverse complement strand
CGCCGTCCGCCCGGGCCTGCGCCCAGAGGCCGTACACCGGGAAGGCCACGGCGACCACCAGCAGCAGGACGCCGAGGGCGCGGCGCAGCACGGGCGGGCCGTCCCGGTGGACGGGCGAGGGCCCGCCGGCGGCGCTCCAGGGATAGGGGACGGGCGGGGCCATCAGCTCGTCCAGCTGCTGGCGGGCGCGGCGGCGGCCGGACTCGGCGCCGAGCAGGACGGCGGTGAGCAGCACGTGCAGCAGCACCGCCGACCAGCGGGCGACCGGGGTGACCAGGCCCTCCGGGAGGTACCAGAGCAGCGCCAGGACGACCGGCGGGACGAGCACCCGGACCCGGGCCCTGGTGGCCAGCAGGACGATCTCGGCCAGCACCGACCAGCCGGCCAGCCCCGAGCCCCAGGTGTCCCGGCAGACGTTCTGGACGTTGCACCGGCCCACGTCCGGCTCCACCGCGCCGGCCAGGACCACGAACGCGAGCGGCACCAGCGCGAGCCAGCGGCCGTCCAGCCGCCAGGCGGTCCGGGCGGCGCGCCAGCGGGCGGCGGCCGCGCTGGTGAGGGGCGCTGCGCTGGGCAGGGGCGGGGCGTCCGAGGGGAGCATCGGACGATCATCCCAGCACCCGGGAAACGGACGGTACGCCCGCCGGACCGGCCCGGACCTGCGGGGGCGGGGCACGGCGCAGGGGCCGGGTGCTGTGCGCACCCGGCCCCTGTCCCCCGTGCCCCCGGTCCCCCGTGGGTCCCCCCGTTCCCCCGTTCCCCCGTAGTCCGGGCCCGGCGCCCCCCGGCGCCGGGTCAGTCCGTCGCGATGGCCGCGAGGACGTTCATGCGTCCGGCCCGGAAGGCCGGGACGAGTGCGGCGAACAGGCCGATCAGCACCGAGGCGACCAGCGTGACCGCCACCGTGACGGTCGGGACGGAGAGCGTCCCGAGGCCCTGGTCCCGCAGCACCCGCTGGGCGGTGACGCCCCAGCCGAGGCCCAGTCCGGTGCCGAGGACGGCGCCGAACACCGCGATCACCACGGACTCCAGCCGGATCATCCGGCGCAGCTGGCGGCGGGAGAGCCCGATCGCCCGCAGCAGGCCGATCTCGCGGGTCCGCTCGACCACCGACAGCGCCAGGGTGTTGACCACGCCGAGCACCGCGACCGTGATCGAGAGGGCGACCAGCCCGTAGATCAGGTAGAGCAGGGTGTTGATCTGGGACTGGGCGAGCTCCTTGTAGCCGGCCCGGTCCTTGATGGTGAGCTGCGGGTACTCCTTCAGCCCGTCCTCCAGCGCGGTCAGCATCCGGTCGACGTCGGCGCCCTGGGAGGCCTTGGCGAAGAAGGTCCACACCGGCGGCTGCTCGGCGGACGGGACGACCTTCTCCATGGTGTCCATGGCCACGAAGGAGCCGTCGCCGAACAGCTCGCCCTTGCCGAAGACCGCGCCGACCGGCACCGTCTGGGTGCGGCCCTGGCCGTAGTCGACGGTGACCTGGTCGCCGACCTTCAGGCCGTGGTCCTTGGCGAAGGCGGCGCCGATGCCCAGCGAGCCGCGCTGGAGCGAGTCCACCGCACCGGAGTCGACGGTCGGCCGGAAGTCGGTGCCGAAGAAGGACGGCGGCACGGCGGTCAGCGGGGTCTTGGCCTTCTGCCCGTCCGGCAGCTGGACCCTGGCGGCGAAGAACCGCTGGGTGGTGACGTGGTCGATGCCCGGGGTCTTCCGGACCGCGTCCATCATCTCGGGGGTGATCGCGGTACGGCCGCCGGAGACGATGTAGTCCGCGCCCACCGACTTGTCGATCTGCGCGCTGGTCGAGGTGACGGCCGAGGAGCTGAACACCGCGGAGGCGATCACCAGCGCCAGGCCGATCATCAGCGCGGCGGCGGTGGCGCCGGTGCGGCGCGGGTTGCGCATCGCGTTGCGCTGGGCGAGCCTGCCGGACGGGCCGAACAGCGCCGGCAGCAGCGCGCCGAGCACCCGGACGACGGCCGAGGCCAGCAGCGGGCCGAGCACCACGAAGCCGATCAGGGTGAGCACCACGCCCAGGCCCAGGTACCGGCCGCCGGTGGCCGCCTTCTCCGCCCCCGCGCCGAGCACCAGGACCGCGCCGCCGCCCGCCGTCAGCAGCAGGCCGAGGCCGGTGCGGACGAGGTTGGCCCGGGCCTCCGCCGGGGTGCCGTGGTCGCGCAGCGCGGCCATCGGCGAGATCCGGCTCGCCCGGCGGGCCGGGAACCAGGCCGCGACCAGGGTGACCACGATGCCCAGCGCGTACCCGGCGACGAACACGTCCGGCCCGATCTGCAGGTCGGCCGCCTCCAGGTCCATGCCGATCGCGGTCATCAGCTTGATCAGGCCGACCGCCACGCCCAGGCCGGCCGCGACCCCGAGGGTCGAGCCGAGCACGCCCAGGATCAGCGCCTCGACCAGCACCGAGCGGTTGACCTGCCGCCGGCTGCCGCCGATGGCGCGCAGCAGGCCGATCTCCCGGGTGCGCTGGGCGACCAGCATCGAGAAGGTGTTGACGATCAGGAAGGCGCCGACGATCGCCGAGACGAAGGCGAAGCCGAGCATCGCGTACTTCATGAAGCCGAGGCCCTTGCCGACCTGCTCGCTGCGGTCGGCCTTCTGCTCGGCCGCCGTCTTCACCTGGTACCCGCCGCCGAGCCGGGCCAGCGCGTCGGCCTTGAGCCGGTCGTCGCCGCGGCTGCCGTCGCCGTACGCCTCGACGGTGCTGAAGGCCGGCCCGCCGAGCAGCGCCTGCTGGGCGGTCGGGGTGTCCAGGAAGCCGAGCGCCGCGCCCGGGTTGGTGGTGGTGAAGGTGCCGATGCCGACGATGGTGAAGTCGTGCCGGCCGAGGGGGTTCTCGACCCTGAGCGTGTCACCGAGGGCGAGCTTGGCCTTCTTCACGGTGTCCGCGTCCAGCAGCAGCTCGGTCGGCCCGCGCGGCGTGTGGCCGGAGGTGACCTTCAGCGGGTTGCCCGGGGTGTCGGTCCAGTTGCCGAGCAGGGTGGGCGCGCCGGTGGTCGGGCCGACCAGCTTGTTGGTGGCCGGGTTGATCATGACGGCGTTCTCGACCAGGACCTGGCCGACGGCGCTCTTCACCCCGGGCAGCGCGGCGACCTGCCGCTCCAGCGCGACCGGGACGGTCGGCGGCTTGACGGCGGCCTGCTGCTCCTCGTCCTCGGCCGGCTTGGGCGGCTGGACCGAGACGTCGGAGGAGGTCGCGGCGAAGAGCTTGTCGAAGGTGCCGGTGGCGGTGTTGGAGAACACCAGGGTGCCGGAGACGAAGGCCACCGACAGCACGACGGCGATGAGCGAGAGCGCCATCCGGCCCTTGTGGGCGAGGAAGCTCCGCAGTGAGGTCTTGAGCAGCATGATGGTGTCGTCCCGCCGCTCAGCTGGTGCGCTTGCCGTCGAAACGGCGCATGCGTTCGAGGACGGAGTCGGCGGTGGGCGCGTACATCTCGTCCACGATCACGCCGTCGGCGAGGAAGAGCACGCGGTCCGCGTAGCCGGCGGCGACCGGGTCGTGGGTGACCATCACGATGGTCTGGCCCAGCTCGTCCACCGAGCGGCGCAGGAAGGTCAGCACCTCGGCGCCGGACCGGGAGTCCAGGTTCCCGGTGGGCTCGTCGCCGAAGATGATCTCGGGCCGGGCGGCCAGTGCCCGGGCCACCGCGACGCGCTGCTGCTGGCCGCCGGAGAGCTGGGCGGGGCGGTGCTTGAGCCGACCGGACAGGCCGACCGTCTCCACCACCTGGTCCAGCCAGGCCTGGTCGGGCCTGCGCCCGGCGATGTCCATCGGGAGCGTGATGTTCTCCAGCGCGTTCAGCGTCGGGAGCAGGTTGAAGGCCTGGAAGATGAAGCCGATCTTGTCGCGCCGGAGCCTGGTGAGCTGCTTGTCCTTCAGGCCGGTGATCTCGGTGTCGCCGATCCGGATCTGCCCGGAGGTGACCGTGTCGAGGCCCGCCAGGCAGTGCATCAGGGTGGACTTGCCGGAGCCCGACGGCCCCATGATCGCGGTGAACCGGCCGCGCTGGATGTCGACGTCGACCGCGTCGAGAGCGGTCACCCTGGTCTCACCCGAGCCGTACGCCTTGGTGACCTGACGGGCCGACGCGGCGACGGCGGGCGCCCCGCCGGGAAGCTGGGGGTCGTACACGGCTGCTGCTGCCGTCGTCACTGGGACACTCCTAAGGAAGATGCGCTCACCCGTTGGCCCCCAGCCTCACGGGCCCGCCCGCCGCGCGACATGGCGCGGGCGGTAGTCCTCGACCGGGAGTTGTCTCCACCCTCCCGGTGGACCTGGCCACCGGACCCGGCGCAACCGGGCCGCTTCCTGGCGGGGGGGGATGTGTGAACCACGTTAGGAGTCGGCGGCGGAGCACTCGTCATCCGCCGGAATGAAGCCTCTCAACCAAGGTTCTACGGGCCACGGAGCGGCTCCCCCTAGGGGTCGCCGCGGCCCGTCTCGGGGACGCCCCGTACGGGCCGGCGGCGACGGTCCGTCAGCTCGTCAGCGCGGGTGCGGCCAGCCGCTCCAGGGCCGTGGCGAAGCCGTCCACGACCGGGGCCAGCAGCGTCTCGGTCTCGCGCTCCACCAGGGTCGTCCCGTCCTCCCGGGCGGTGATGTGGCGGTCGAGCACGAACCAGCCCTGGGTGATGTGGCCGGCGCCCATCGAGCTGAGCACCGGGCGCAGCGCGTAGTCCACCGCGAGGACGTGCGCGGGCGAGCCGCCGGTGGCGAGCGGCAGGACGGCCTTGCCGGCCAGGGCGTACTGCGGGAGCACGTCCAGCAGGGCCTTCAGCAGGCCCGAGTAGGCGGCCTTGTAGACGGGGGTGCCGACGACCACGCCGTCGGCGCGGGCGAACAGCTCGGTGACGGCGACGATCTCGGGGTGGTCGAAGTCGCCCGACAGCAGCGCGTGCGCGGGCAGGCTGCGGGCCTCGAAGGGGACGACGTGGTGGCCGCGCTCCGCCAGCCGCGCGTCGACGTGGCGCAGCAGGCGGGTGGTGCGGGAGGTGGCGGACGGGGAGCCGGAAACGGACAGGACGACGGCCATGGGTTTCACCTCTGGCTGGAAGCGGGGCGGCGCGGTGCGGCGGAGTGCGGCGGCGGGGGAAGGCGCCGCGGTGGGGGCCGGTACCGGGGGCGGTGCGGGGGGGGCGTTGCGGGGCACCGGGGCGCTACGTCGGCGGACGTGCGGGGCCTGCGGGGAGTACGGGGACCCGACGGGCGCGTGTCAGCCGCGACAGAGCGAACAGGCCACACCGCGCCGCAGGTCGACGTGCCGCCGACGCGTGAGTGCCCAACGCTGATCCATGCCTGGAATGCAAACACGCTGTGTTCGAGCTGGTCAAGAAACGTTTCAGCCGCTGGAACGGCGGGTGTCCGGATGTTTCGGCGGAACGATTCGGGGCGTGCATCAAAACTGCTACAAGAGGCCTGGTGGGCCCCCCGGGGGGAGTCAGCCCGACCGGGGTCGGGCATCCTCGTCGGCATGAACACGTGGCAGGAGGGCCGCCCGGGGGGCGGCGGGAACCCGTACGGCGGCAGCGGTGGAGGCGGCTCGGCCGAGCCGCCGCTGCCGTCCTCGCTGAACCCGCGCGGGCCGGGGGCGGCCGCGCCACGGCAGCTGCGACAGCCCGGGGGGCAGCC
>NZ_LFVW01000701.1:0-5477 GCF_001182915.1 Kitasatospora sp. MY 5-36 | reverse complement strand
GCAGAGGCGGCAGCGGCCGCCGCTGCCAGGGCCCAGGCCCCGCCCCCCGCCCGTCCGTGGTCCGCCGAGGGCGCGGCCGCCGCCATCGCCTTCGCCAAGTCCAAGATCGGCCTGCCCTACGTCTGGGGCGGCGAGGGCCCGGGCGGCTACGACTGCTCCGGGCTGACGATGATGGCCTGGCGCGAGGGCGGCCGGCAGCTCAACCACTTCGCCGCCGACCAGTACGCCCAGAGCACCCCGATCGGCTACCGCCAGCTGCGCCCGGGCGACCTGGTCTTCTGGACCGACACCGGCCGCGCCGCCGACATCTACCACGTCGGGCTCTACATCGGCGACGACCAGATGATCGAGGCCCCGCGGGCCGGCATGCCGGTCAAGCAGGCCAGCCTCTGGATCATGGGCACCCCGAACTTCTACGCCCGCCCCTGACCCCCGGGCCGGCGAGCCGCGGTCAGCACCTCGACGGGGGCGGTCGGCACCACCCCCTCGGCGGCGGCCGCGAGGGAGGGGTCGAGCGTGACCAGGGCGTCCGCCTGGAGCCGGGTCAGCGCGAGGTACTCGGCGTCCGGGGTGTCCGGCAGGCCGAGCCGCTCGGCGATCCGCCAGGCGGTGGCCTGCAGGACGCGGTCGCCGAGCAGCCGGATCCGCAGCGCCCGCACCGCGTCGAGCGCGCGTTCGGCGTCCCGCTCGGCCAACTCGCCGCGCCGGACGGCCCCGTAGAGGAGCGACAGCAGCTGCGAGCGCAGCAGGGTCGGGGCCGGCAGCTGGTGCCCGGCGGGGGCCGCGGCCCCGTCCCGGACCAGGTGGAGGGCCACCTCCGGAGTGATCACGTACGTGGCCATGGCGGTGGCGGCCTCCTCGGGGCGCGGGGATCGCCGACCAGTCAACTCCGGCGGGCGCCGCCCGTGGTGGACGCCACGAGGACCGCCGTGAAGACTGTCACGAAGGCCGCCGCTCCGGCGGGCTACCGGTCGGCCAGGTCGGCCAGGGCCTGGCGGCTGTCGCGCAGCCGCACGACGGTCCAGCCCCAGGCGGCGGCGAACGGGAGCGACACGAGGAACACGGCGAGCGCGCCGCCGATCCGCCCGATCATCTCGGAGTCGCAGGCCTCCGCCATGTGGAAGCCGGTCGGCTCGTAGAAGGCCGGTGTGCCGCAGATCCCCGCGGCCGGGAGGAAGACCAGCCACAGCGCCCAGAGCCAGCCGGCCACGGTCAGCCCGCCGACCAGCTTCACCGCCAGCGACCAGCTCTCGTAGTCCTTCAGCCGGCGGACGTACTGGTCCTCCATGGTTCCCCCCGAAATCGGATCGTTTGTGCCTGAACCGGCACGAGGATGCCAGGTCGGGCCGCCGGGACGCCACTGTCGGCGGGTCGCGCTAGCGTGGCCGCCGGACCGGCACTGAGGAGGCGTCATGCGGCTGCGGGATGTTCGGGCGGGGGACGTCGAGGCGTACGTCCGGATGCGGTGCGACCCGGTGATGATGGCCGAGCTGGGCGGGCCGCTGCCCCGGGAGAAGGTGGAGGCGCGGCTGCGCAAGGACCTGGCCGAGGTGGCCGCGGACGGCGCCTGGATCAGGATGATCGTGCCGGACGCCGCCGGTGGAGACGAGGCCGCGGGCGTCGTCACGCTCTGGTCGGACGAGGAGGACGGCGTGCCGGTCTCCGAGATCGGCTGGATGGTGCTGCCCGAGTACCAGGGCCGCGGCCTCGCCAAGGCGGCCGTCCGCCTGGTGCTGGACGCCGCCGCCGAGGACGGCCGCTGGGGCGAGGTGCACGCCAACCCGGGGACGGCCAACGGGCCGTCCAACGGGATCTGCCGGGCGCTCGGCTTCCGGCTGCTCGGCGAGCGGGACCTGGACTTCGCGGACCGCGTCCTGCGGACCAACCACTGGGTGGTGGTGCCGGGCGAGCACACCGGGTCGCGCACGGAATAAATCGGATGCCGCCCCCGAAAGGCCGCCGTACGGTGGCCCCATGGGCAACAGCAACGATCACGCGGCCGTCGACACCGTGAGCGGGCTCCAGGTACGGGCCGTCTCGGTGGACGAGGTCGCGGAGTGGAACCGGGCGCTCAACTTCGGCTTCCTGCGCCCCGAGGTGGCCGTCGCGGAGGACCTGCGCCGCCGTTACTGGGAGCCCGGCCGGATGCTGGCCGGCTTCGACGGCGAGCGCCAGATCGCCACCTTCCGCAGTTTCGACACCGAACTGACCGTCCCGGGCGGGGCCGTCGTGCCGGCCGACGCCATCACCAACGTCGCGGTCACCGCCACCCACCGCCGCCGCGGCCTGCTCAGCGCGATGATGCGGCGGGACCTCGCGGCCGCCGCCGAGCGCGGCAGCGCGGTCGCGATCCTGGCCGCCGCCGAGTACAACATCTACGGCCGCTTCGGCTTCGGCCCGGCCACCCAGGGCGCCGGCTGGAACATCGAGCTGCGCCGCACCCGCGGTCTGCGCGAGGGCCTGCCGGGCGTCCCCGGCGGCCGGACCGACTTCGTGACCATGGCGGAGCTGCGCGAGCTGGGAGCAGACCTGCACGAGCGCTGGCGGCGCACCCAGCCGGGGGCGATCGAGCGCGACACGCTCTGGTGGGAGCGCACCTCCGGCGAGGTGCGGGCGCCGGGCGACGAGTTCAAGGAGCCCTTCGCCGCCGTCCACCGGGACGCCGCCGGGGAGGTCACCGGCCTGGTGCTCTACCGGATCGCCAACAAGTGGGACGGCGCCTACCCCGACTGCAAGCTCACCGTGAGCGAGTTCATCGCCCTCGACCTGCCCACCGCCGTCGAGCTGTGGCGCCTGGTGCTGTCGGTCGACTGGGTGTCCCGGGTCGAGGTGCCCAAGCTCGCCCCGGACGACCCGCTGCCGCTGCTGCTCCAGGACCCGCGCGCGGCCACCCCGCACGAGGACAACGGGGACCTCGTGTGGCTGCGGGTGCTGGACGTCGAGGCCGCGTTCGGCGCCCGGAGCTACGGCGCCCCCGGCCGGGTGGTGCTGGAGGTCGACGACAGGCTCGGCTACGCCTCCGGCCGTTGGGCGCTGGAGACGGCCGAGGACGGCACCGGCCGCTGCGTCCGAACCACGGACGACGCCGACCTCGCGCTCGGCGCCTCGGAGTTGGGCTCGCTCTACCTGGGCGCGGAGACGGCGTCGAGGCTGGCCGCGGCCGCCCTGCTCACCGAACTGCGCCCGGGCGCGGCCGCCGCCGCCGACCTGCTGCTGCGCACCCCGCTGCGGGCCTGGACGCCGACCGAGTTCTGATCCCGTGCGCGTGCCGGAGGCCGACCCGTTCGCGGGCCGGCCTCCGGCGTTGTCGCGGGCGCTACTTGACCGCCGCCTTGCCGATGGTGGGCAGGATGAAGTCCTGGATCAGGCCCTTGGCGTCGCGGACGATCGGCCGGAAGACCCGGTAGCGGGACAGGTTGATCATCCGCGCCGCGAGCGGCGTCGAGCGCCGGACGAACTCCCTGGTCCGCTCGGTGTCCGGGGTGCGGTCGAAGACCCAGTACAGCACCACGATCATCAGGTAGAGCCAGAGCACGTCCGGCAGCAGCTCGACCAGCTCGGCGTCCAGCTTGGGCGCCAGCTCCGAGCCCTGGAGGACGTCGCGGAACAGCTCGACCGCCGTCGCCCGGGCCGGGTGGGACTCGTTGGAGAACGGGCTCA
This sequence comes from Kitasatospora sp. MY 5-36, assembly GCF_001182915.1. Classification (NCBI taxonomy): domain Bacteria; kingdom Bacillati; phylum Actinomycetota; class Actinomycetes; order Kitasatosporales; family Streptomycetaceae; genus Kitasatospora; species Kitasatospora sp. MY 5-36. The sequence continues at coordinate 1,817 of NZ_LFVW01000701.1, read as the reverse complement.
GCGAGCTGGTCGGGTCGGCGGCGGTGCGGAAGAACTGCGCGGAGAACTCGTGGTACGGCGCGGCCGTGTCGAGCCAGGAGTCCAGCGCGATCCGCAGCCGCTCGGAGAAGTCCCGGGTGTGGGCCATCCGGCGCCTGGCGTCGGCCGCGTGCTCGTAGGTCATCCGGTCGTAGAACCCCTGGATCAGGAATTCCTTCGCCGAGAAGTAGTAGTAGGCGTTGCCCACCGAGACGCCGGCCTCGGTGGCGATGGCGCGCATGGTGGTCTTCTCGTAGCCCCGTTCCTGGAACAGCCGCATGGCCGTCTCCAGGATCAGGGCACGGGTCGCCTCACTCTTGTCGGTCTTCGGCTGGGCCCGGCCGCCGGGCAGGGGCCCGCCCTCCGGTGCGGGGCCGCCCTCCGGTCCGGGCACGGCCGGAGCCCCGGCCGTGCCGTTCCCGCCGTCCGTTCGGTTCGTCGCTGCCAGGTCGTCCACGAGGACGAGCCTAGCCGGAGACGACGTTCCATCCGGTGTCGGTGTTCGTGGCACCGGATGCCCCCTCCGCACCCGGTACCACGATGACCCCTCGAATTTCGAACGCGTTCAAAAGCTGAGTGGAACTGTAGACGCTTCGGTTGAACATGTTCAACTCCATCTCTGTGGGAGGCTGGTCACATGATCAGTTCAGGACAGATCGTCATTCGGCGCGGCGGAGTGCGGGACGCCGAGGCCGTCGCCGAGCTGCACGCCCACAGCTGGCGCACCACCTACCGGGGGATCGTCCCGGCGGAGGGGCTGGGCGACGGGATGGCGGCCCAGCGGCGCGAGCTGTGGGAACTGCGCCTGGACGCCGACTACGGGGAGCCGGAGAACACGCCCGAGCTCCTGATCGCCGAACGGGCCGGTGCGGTGGTCGGGTTCATCTACCTCGTCCCGCAGCCGGACGGCGGGGTGCTGATCGACAACCTGCACGTGCGCCCCGGCCTGAACGGGGGCGGCATCGGCCGCGAGCTGCTGACCGCGGGCCGCGCCCATGTCGCCGAGCGGCACCCCGGGGCCGCACTCTCCCTGGAGGTGCTGCGGGACAACACCCGCGCGATCGCCTTCTACGAGCGCGAGGGCGCCGAGCGGGTCCGGGCGCAGGAGGGGGAGTTCCCCGGCGGATTCCTGCTGCCCGAGTACGTGTACGCCTGGCCGGCCGAGCGCGTGGCGACCGGGGCCGACCGGCCGGAGCCGGCGGACCGGTAGGAACGGACCGATGGGAACGGATCAGTAGGAACGGATCGGTGGACGTGGAAGCGGCGCCGGAGCGGCCCGGTCAGTCGAAGTCGTAGACCGTCACCGGGACGCCCCGGTCCGTCAGCCGGGCGGTGACCAGCGGCTCGACCCGCTCCCAGCGCCCGCCCGCCAGACCGCAGCCGATCCGCGGCATGTGGACGGAGGCGCCGAGCCGGAGCGCGTGCCCGCCCAGCGCGTCCAGCCCGGTGTCGATCGCCTCGTACCGCACGGGCACCCCGGTGGAGCGCCCCGTCCGGATGCCGCGCTGGCCGACCAGGTTGGCCACCCAGACGTGCGGATCGACCCGCACCAGCTGGACGGCGCCGAGCCCGAAGTCGTTCGTCGCCCGCTCCCGGTGCCAGCGCCGGTACGCCGCCTCCGGCTCGGGCCAGCGTCTGGAGAGCGCGAGCACGAAGCCCTTGCCCCAGCCGCCGAGGTCGTTGCAGACGTGCGCGATCACCTTCACGCCCTTGCCGTGCGGCGTGGTGGCATCGCCTCGGACGTAGGTGATTTCCTCCATGCCTCGACGTTAGAGGGAGGCACTGACAATCCGCTCGGA
>NZ_LFVW01000700.1:0-5666 GCF_001182915.1 Kitasatospora sp. MY 5-36 | reverse complement strand
CAGCACCTCGTGCCCGGCCGCGACGGCGGCCAGCGGCAGCGGCGGCACCGGCAGCCCGCCGACCGCCTCGGTGCGCAGCAGGGCGAGCCTGTGCCCGGGCAGCGGCAGCACGGCGTCCGGGCCGAGCACCCTGGTCTGCCCGCCGGGGGTGTGCAGGACGACCCGGTCCAGTCCGGCCACGCTCTCGTGTGCCGTCAGCACGCCCCCCTGCGGGTCGGCGACGAACCCTAAGCCGTGCAGCCGCCCGTTGAGGTCGCGGATCCGCAGCAGGTACCGCCCCGGATCGCCCTCCAGAAACCCCGGCATCCCATGCCCCCTCGACCGTCGCTCGCCCGCCGCCCGGAGCCTGCCCGCGCGGGAGGCGGTCCGACCGCGCCCGCGCCGCTCACCACGGGCGTTCACTCCGCGCGCTCCCTCGTGCGGGTGAAAGGGGGTCCGGGAACGGGAAAGCCCCCGTCGGGACGATTCCCGACGGGGGCTCCGAACAGCGGGGGCGTCAGCCGACGAAGACCGCGACCGGCTTCGCCTGCCCGCCCTTCTCCTCGACCAGCGCGAGGAAGCGCCCGTCCGGCCCGAACACCGCGATCGGCCCGTCCACGCCCATCCCGGGCGCCTTCAGCCGGGCGCCGTGCGACAGCTTCTCCGCCGAGGCCTCGTCCAGGTCCCAGCGCGGGAAGGCGGCCGCCGCGGCCTCGCCGATCGGCAGCACCTCGAGACCCTTGGCGGACTCGCCGGTGACGTCGGCCTCCAGCTGCTCCAGGGTGCGCGCCGACTCCACCCCGTACGGCCCGACCCTGGTGCGCCGCAGCGCGGTCAGGTGCCCGCCGACGCCCAGCCCGGCGCCCAGGTCCCGGGCCAGTGCCCGGATGTAGGTGCCGGAGGAGCACTCGACGGTGACGTCCAGGTCGATCACCGGCGTGCCGTCCTCGGCGACCGCCGCGCGCTGCCCGTGCACGGTGAAGGAGTGGATCGTGGTCGGCCGGGCCGCGAGCTCGAAGTCCTCGCCCTCGCGCACCCGCGCGTACGAGCGCTTGCCGTCGATCTTGATCGCGCTGACCTTGGACGGCACCTGCATGATCTCGCCGGTGAGCGCCGCGATCCCGGCGTCGATCGCCTCCCGGGTGACGGCGTCGGCCGGGGCCGAGGCGGTGACCTCGCCCTCGCGGTCGTCGGTGACGGTGGTCTGGCCGAGCCGGATGGTCGCCTCGTAGGTCTTGGCGGTGAGCATCAGGTGGCCGAGCAGCCGGGTGGCCCGCTCGACGCCGATCACCAGGACGCCGGTGGCCATCGGGTCCAGGGTGCCGGCGTGCCCGACCTTCCGGGTCCCGGCCAGCCACCGCAGCTTGGCGACGACCCCGTGCGACGTGATGCCCTCAGGCTTGTCGACGATCACCAGGCCGTCCGGGCCGGTGCCTTTGCGCTTCATCGGGTTCTTTCTCTCAACAACAACAGCAGAGATGATCAACGTACCGGTCGCAGGGCGCCCCGGAACCGCTCGACCACCGCGGCCACGTCCTGCCGGACGCTGAATCCGGCCGCGAAGACGTGCCCCCCGCCGCCCAGTTCGGCACAGGCCGCGGCGACGTCCACCGCGCCCTTGGAACGCGAGGAGCCGCGCAGCGTGCCGTCCGGGTCCTGCTTGAGCACCAGCGCCACCTCGGCCTCGGCCGGGCGGCGCAGGATGTCGATCAGCCCCTCGATCTCCTCGACCGTGACGCTGAACAGCGCGAGGTCCTGGTACGGCACCCAGGTCCACACCAGGCCCAGCCCGTCCGCCGCCTCCGGCTCGTAGACGGCCCGGTCGAGCGCGCCCGCGAGCACCTTGAGGTAGCCGAAGGAGGAGGTGTCCCACAGCTGCCGGGCGATCAGGTCGTGCCGGATGCCGGTGGCCAGCAGCCGGGCGGCCAGCTCGTGGGTGGCGGGCGTGGTGGCCCGGTACTTGAACGAACCGGTGTCGGTGGCGACACCGGTGTAGAGGCAGGTGGCCAGCTCCTGGTCCAGCTCCACGCCGAGCCGGCGCAGCAGTTCGTCGACCAGCACGGCGGTGGCCGGCGCGGTCGGGTCGATCAGCTGGTGGGTGCCGAAGCCCGGGTTGGAGGCGTGGTGGTCGAGCACCACCAGGACGGGCGCGGCGAAGGCCTTGGCGTGCAGCAGGCCGAGCCTGCTCTCCGCGGCCACGTCGAAGCAGAGCACCAGTTCCGGCACGTCCGGCACCTCGACGGCCGGCACGATCAGCTCCTGGCCGGGCAGGAAGGCCAGCGACTCGGGCACGACCTGCGGGTCGTCGCCGAAGGAGACCCGCACCTGCTTGCCGAGCGCGCGCAGCGCCAGCGCCGCCGCCAGCGAGGAGCCCAGCGCGTCACCGTCCGGGCAGATGTGGCAGATCAGGTCGATCGAACGGGCCCGCCCGATCTCCGCCACCACCTGCTGCCAGAGCAGCTCGAACCCGCTCTCCTCGGCGCGCGGGCCCGGAAGCGCCACGAGGGCACCCTCCACCGTGCTGGTGGAGGACGCCCCCGTGGTCGATCCGGCTCGCGAGGCGGCCTGCGCCGGCTCACCCGCCATGACTACTCGTCCTCGTCGTCACGCTCGGCCGCCGGAACCCGGTACGGGTCCGCCTCGCCGGCGTAGCTCGCCCCCGCGGCCCGGGTGCGCACGGCGGCGTCCGAGTTGCGGGCCCGGTCGAGCAGGTCGTCGATGTTCCGGGCGTTGTCCGGCAGCGCGTCCGCGACGAAGGTCAGCGTCGGGGTGAAGCGCACCCCGATCTTGCCGACCTCGGAACGGATCACGCCCTTGGCGCTCTCCAGCGCGGCCGCGGTGGCCTCGCGCTCGGTCTCGTCACCGAAGACGGTGTAGAAGACGGTGGCCTCGCGCAGGTCCCCGGTCACCCGGGTGTCGGTGATGGTCACGAACCCCAGTCGGGGGTCCTTGATCCGCCGCTCCAGGGTCTGGGCGACGACCACCTGGATGCGGTCGGCGAGCTTGCGCGCCCTAGCGGTGTCGGTCACGTTGCCTCCTCGTGCAATGGGCCCGGTACCCGGGAGAACTGCGCACCCGTCGGGGCCCACGCCCCAAAGTACCGGCCCGCGCCCGGCCTTGCGGGCGCTCTCGGTCCTGATCCGTGTGAGAACGGCGACTTCCGTCGGCCGGCTCCACGGTCCTCATTCGTCGTCGTCGTTGTGGTACCGCCGCCTCGCGGAGAGGAGCTGTACCTCGGGGCGGCCGGCGACCAACCGCTCACAGCTGTCCAGGACCTCGGTGACGTACCCGGCTTCGCCGGAGACCACCGCGAGGCCGATCTCGGCCCGGCGGTGCAGGTCCTGGTTCCCGGTCTCGGCAGCGCACACGCTGTACTTGCGCTGCAGTTCGGCCACGATGGGCCGCACGATCGAACGCTTCTCCTTGAGCGAGTGGACGTCGCCCAGCAGCAGGTCGAAGGTGAGTGTTCCCACGAACATGTATGACAGGTCTCGCCGACCTGGAAGGCCTCGGGGAGCAGCCCGGAAACGGGCTGGCGCCACTGTGTGACTACCCCGGACCCTACACAGCGAGACCGGGGCCGGTCGACGGAAATACCACCCGTCGACCGGCCCCGGCTGACCCCGACTAGGCGCGCGGCTTCTCGCGCATCTCGTAGGTCTCGATGATGTCCTCGACCTTGATGTCGTTGAACGACCCCAGGGTGACACCGGCCTCGAAGCCCTCGCGGACCTCGGTCGCGTCGTCCTTGAAGCGGCGCAGACCCTCGATGGTGAGGCTCTCCGCCACGACCTTGCCGTCGCGGATGAGGCGGGCCTTGGCGTTGCGGCGGATGATGCCGTCGCGGACCAGGACACCGGCGATGTTGCCGAACTTGGAGGAGCGGAAGACCTCGCGGATCTCCGCGGCGCCGAGGCGCACCTCCTCGTACTCCGGCTTGAGCATGCCCTTGAGGGCGTTCTCGATCTCCTCGATCGCCTGGTAGATGACCGAGTAGTACCGGACGTCCACGCCTTCCTTGTCGGCCGCGGCGCGCGCACGGCCTTCGGCGCGCACGTTGAAGCCGATGATGATGGCGTCCGAGCCCATCGCCAGGTCCACGTCGGACTCGGTGATGGCACCCACACCGCGGTGCAGGACCCGGAGCTCGACCTCCTCGCCCACGTCCAGCTTGACGAGGGCGTCCTCGAGGGCCTCGACCGAACCGGAGACGTCACCCTTGATGATGAGGTTGAGCTGCTCGATGGAGCCGGCGGCGATGGCCTTGTCCAGGTCCTCCAGGGACACCCGGACCCGACGCTGCGCGAAGGCGGCGTTGCGGTCGCGGGCCGAGCGCTTCTCGGCGATCTGACGGGCGGTGCGGTCCTCGTCGACGACGATGAAGCTGTCGCCGGCGCGGGGCACCGAGGTCAGACCGAGCAGCAGCACCGGACGGGACGGGCCCGCCTCGGCGAGGTTGTTGCCGTTCTCGTCCAGCATGGCGCGGACGCGGCCGTAGGCGTCGCCCACGACGATCGAGTCACCGACGCGGAGGGTACCGCGCTGGACCAGGACGGTCGCCATGGCGCCGCGGCCCTTGTCCAGGTGGGCTTCGATCGCAATACCCTGCGCGTCCTGCTCCGGGTTGGCCCGCAGGTCCAGCGAGGCGTCCGCGGTCAGGACCACGGCCTCCAGCAGCTGGTCGATGTTCAGGCCCTGGCGCGCGGAGATGTCGACGAACATGGTGTCGCCGCCGTACTCCTCGGCCACCAGACCGAACTCGGTCAGCTGACCGCGGACCTTGGTCGGGTCGGCGCCCTCGACGTCGATCTTGTTGACGGCGACCACGATCGGCACACCCGCGGCCTTGGCGTGGTTCAGCGCCTCGACCGTCTGCGGCATGACACCGTCGTTGGCCGCGACCACCAGGATCGCGATGTCGGTGGACTTGGCACCACGGGCACGCATGGCGGAGAACGCCTCGTGACCCGGGGTGTCGAGGAAGGTGATCGGGCGCTCTTCGCCGTTCACCATCGTCGCCACCTGGTAGGCACCGATGTGCTGGGTGATGCCACCGGCCTCGCCGGCCACCACGTTGGACTTGCGGATCGCGTCCAGCAGGCGGGTCTTACCGTGGTCGACGTGACCCATGACGGTGACGACCGGCGGGCGCGGGGCCAGCTGGTCCTCGTCGCCCTCGTTGGCACCGAAGTCGATGTCGAACGACTCCAGCAGCTCGCGGTCCTCGTCGTCCCGGCTGACGATCTCCAGCTGGAAGCCCATCTCGCCGGCCAGCAGCTCGAGGGTCGCGTCGGAGACCGACTGGGTCGCGGTGACCATCTCACCGAGGTTGAACATGACGGAGACGAGCGCGGCCGGGTTGGCGTTGATCTTCTCCGCGAAGTCCATCAGCGAGGCGCCGCTCGACAGGCGAACGGTCTGGCCGTTGCCGCGAGGCAGCATCACACCGCCGACGGACGGGGCCTGCATGGCCTCGTACTCCTGGCGCTTCGCCCGCTTCGACTTGCGACCGCGAGCCGGGCGACCGCCCGGGCCACGACCGAAGGCACCCTGCGTGCCACCACGGGCACCCGGGCCACCGGGACGACCGCCGAAGCCGCCGGGACGGGGGCCGAAGCCGCCGCCACCACCGGGGGCGCCGCCACCCGGACGCGGACCGCCGAAGCCGCCGCCACCAGCCGGACGCG
>NZ_LFVW01000699.1:0-5683 GCF_001182915.1 Kitasatospora sp. MY 5-36 | reverse complement strand
GCCCGCGACCCCCGCGACGCCCGCGACCGGGTGCGTCCCCGGGACCGCCAGCACACCCCCGCCCCCGGCGGGCGGCCCGGCGCCGCGCGGCAACGGCTGCTCCGGCAGCGGCTGGTCGTCTTCGTCACCGTGACCATCGGGGTGGCGCTGGCCATCGCGGCGGCCCAGGGGTGCGAGAACCGGGACAACCGGAGCGTGCGGCCACCGGCCGCGGTGGTGACCAACACCGGCTCCGGCGGCGAGCAGGCCGTGCCCGGGACATCGGCGGACGTCGCGCCGCAGGCCTCGCCCACCCCCCTCCCGGCAGCGGCACGCGGCGGTACGGACAGCGGGCTGACGGCCCCCCAGGCGCCGCTGCCGGCCGTGGACTGGCCCAACCGCAGCTACCCCGACGGGGCCGGCGGGCCGGCCATCGCCCTGCAGAACGGGCACTCGGTCGGCGCCGGGCCCCAGGTCGCGCTGAGCGCGGTGCTGCCGGCCCGGTACAAGGGCCTGCCGGCCGCGGTGGTCGTCCTGCGACGGGTGGAGGGCTCGGCCCCGGTCGACCTCGTCCAGCTCTACACCTTCACCGGGGACGCCCCGGCCGCCACCACCTCCCGCACCTCGGTGGCGGACCCGCAGGCGACGGCCAGCTGGCGACTGGACGGCAGCACGGTCGTCCGCGAGGAACGCGCGGCCGCCACCGGCACCGTCACCTCCACCCGCTACGCCGTCCGCCCCGACGGCACCCTCGACGAATCCTGGACCGGCGCCGCCACCACCCCGCCCCCCGCCGCCGCCCCGGCCCCGCCCACCTCCCCCACCGGCTGAAGCCTCCGGGCCGGCTCCCGGTTGTGCGGCGGCCGCTGCGAAGGCATGCGCGGGCGGGGCATGGCGCGAGAACTCGGGCGGGCCGACTTCCGGTGTCGGGTGATCCCCGGGCCTTGCTGTGGCCGGGTGCCCGGCAGGTGGCCCCGGCAAGAGCTGGCGTGCGCGAGAAGTCGGGCGGGCCGACTTCTGGTGGTGCGGCGGCACCTGGCGAGGCGTCGAGTGGGCGGGGCGCGGCGTGGGAAGTCGGGTGGGCCGGCTTTTGGGGGTGGGGCCGCGGCTGCGGTGTCAGGAGTCGGGCAGCGCGCGGGAAGTCGGGTGGGGCGACTTCTCGCGCGCCGGTGAGGGGGTCAGGGGGTGGTGACGGCGTAGAAGGCGACGGCGGCGGCGGCGCCGACGTTGAGGGAGTCGATGCCGTGGGCCATCGGGATGCGGACGGGGTGGTGGGCGGCGGCGATGGCGCGGGGGGTGAGGCCATCGCCCTCGGCGCCGAGCATGAGGGCGGCCTTGGGGAGGCTGTGCGGGGCGAGGGTGTGGAGGTCGACGGCGGTGTCGGCGGGGGTGAGGGCGAGCAGGGTGAAGCCGGCCTCGCGGACGGTGTCGAGGGCGGCGGGCCAGGGGTCGAGGCGGGCGTACGGGACCGCGAAGACCGCGCCCATGGAGACCTTGACGGCGCGCCGGTAGAGCGGGTCAGCGCAGTCGGGGGACAGCAGGACGGCGTCCATGCCGAGGGCGGCGGCGCTGCGGAAGATGGCGCCGAGGTTGGTGTGGTCGACCAGGCCTTCCAGGACGGCGACCCGGCGGGCGCCGGCGAGCACCTCGGCGGCGTCCGGAAGGGGCTTGCGCTCCATCGAGGCGAGGGCGCCGCGGTGCACGTGGTAGCCGGTGACGGCTTCGGCGAGGGCGGGCTCGACCACGTGGACGGGGGCGTCGGCCTCGGCGATGACGTCGCCCATCACCTCCAGCCACTTGGAGGTGAGCAGCATCGACCGCATCCGGTAGCCGGCGGCGAGAGCGCGGCGGATGACCTTCTCCCCCTCGGCGATGAAGAGGCCCTCGGCGGGTTCGCGGCGGCGGCGCAGCTCGACGTCGGTGAGGCCGGTGTAGTCGGCGAGGCGGGGGTCGGCCGGGTCGGTGATGGTGCGGGGTTCGGACACCCTGCGATCTTGCCAAGCCCGGACGGGGAAGGCCAAACGGCGGAGGGGGCGGGTGGTCCCCGGCTGGCCGTAGTGCAAATATGACCGTATGGCCCGAAATCCGGGCCGATCCTGGGCTCCGTCGGCCTCTGGCGCCACTGGCTCCGCCGGCTCCCCCGGTGGGCGCCCACACGGTCGGCCGCAGCTGCCGCACGCGAAGCCGCGGTGGCCCGTGTGGCACCGGTCGGTGGCGGGGCAGGTGTTCGCGCTCCAGATCCTGGTCGTGCTGCTGCTGGTGGTGGCGGCCGCGGTGGCGCTGGTGGTGCAGTCGCGCAACGACGCCGAGCACGAGGCGCGCAACCGTTCGGTGGCGGTGGCGCAGACCTTCGCCAGTTCGCCGGGCATCGTCGACGCGCTGCGCTCCCCCGACCCGACGGCCGTCCTGCAGCCGAGGGCGCAGTCCGCGCGGGTCGCCGCGGGCGTGGACTTCATCGTCGTGCTGAACAACCAGGGCATCCGCTACACCCACCCGAACCCGGCGCTGATCGGCCGGAAGTTCGTCGGCACCTACGAGCCCGCGCTGCACGGGCAGGTGGTGACCCAGCGCGTCTCGGGCACGCTCGGCTCGCTGGTGCAGGCGGTGGTCCCGGTGTACGCGCCGGACGGTTCGGTGGTCGGGCTGGTCTCGGCGGGCGTGACGCTGAAGAGCGTCAGCAGCGCCAGCGAGCGCCAGCTGCCGGTGGTGCTGGGCGCGGCGGCGGCCGCGGTGGGGCTGGCCACGCTCGGGACGGCGCTGGTCAGCCGTCGGCTGCGGCGCCAGACGCACGGGCTGGGCCCGGTCGAGATGACCAGGATGTACGAGCACCACGCGGCGGTGCTGCACGCGGTGCGCGAGGGCGTGATGATCCTCGGCGGGGACGGCCGGCTGCTGCTCTGCAACGACGAGGCGCGCCGCCTGCTGGACCTTCCGCCGGACGCCGAGGGCCGCCCGGTGGCCGGGCTGGGCCTGGAGCAGCGGCCGCTGGACCTGTTGACCGCCGAGCGCCCGGTGACCGACGAGGTGGTGCTGTCCGGGGAGCGGCTGCTGGCGGTGAACGTCCGGCTGATCGACCAGCCGGGCGGCCCGCCCGGCCGGGTCGCCACGCTGCGCGACTCCACGGAGCTGGCGGCGCTGTCCGGCCGGGCGGAGGGCGCGCAGCGGCGGCTGCGGCTGCTGTACGACGCCGGGGTGACGGTGGGCAGCACGCTGGACGTGACGCGGACGGCGGAGGAGCTGGCGCAGGTCACGGTGCCGCGGTTCGCGGACTTCGTCACGGTGGACCTGGCGGACCAGGTGCTGACCGGCGAGGAGCCGCCGCCGGGCCCCTCGCTGGGGCGGATGCGCCGTACGGCGGTGACGGGCGTACGGGACGACGCGCCGTTCTACCCGGTCGGCACGGTGCTGGACGTGGTGCCCGAGACCCCGCTGGCCGGGGCGCTGCACAGCGGGGAGGCTGCCATCGAGCCGCGGCTGGCGGAGGCCGGCCGGTGGCGGGAGCAGGACCCGGAGCGGTCGGCGCGGGTCCTGGCGTACGGGGTGCACTCGCTGGTGCGGGTGCCGCTTCGGGCGCGCGGGGTGCTGCTGGGGGTGGCCCGGTTCTGGCGGGCGCAGCGGGCGGAGCCGTTCGAGGCGGAGGACCTGGCGCTGGCCGAGGAGCTGGTGGCGCACGCGGCGGTGTGCATCGACAACGCCCGCCGCTACACCCGGGAGCACGCGATGGCGGTGACGCTCCAGCACAGCCTGCTGCCGCGCAAGCTGCCGGAGCAGACGGCGCTGGACGTGGCGCACCGTTACCTGCCGGCCCAGGCCGGGGTGGGCGGGGACTGGTTCGACGTGATCCCGCTGCCGGGCGCGCGGGTGGCGCTGGTGGTCGGGGACGTGGTGGGGCAGGGGCTGCACGCGGCGGCGACGATGGGCCGGCTGCGGACGGCGATCCACAACTTCTCGACCCTGGACCTGCCGCCGGACGAGCTGCTGGGGCACCTGGACGAGCTGGTGAGCCGGATCGACCAGGACGAGGCGGCGGGCGGGGAGCGCGCCGGGGTGGCCGGGGCGACCTGCCTGTACGCGATCTACGACCCGGTGTCGCGGCGCTGCACCCTGGCCACCGCCGGGCACCCCCCGCCGGCGGTGGTGGACCCGCAGGGGCGGGTGGTGTTCCCGGAGCTGCCGACCGGGCCGCCCCTGGGGCTGGGGGTGCTGCCGTTCGAGAACGCCGAGCTGGAGCTGGCCGAGGGCAGCCGGCTGGTGCTGTACACGGACGGGCTGGTGGAGGACCGGCAGCGGGACATCGACGAGGGGCTGGAGCTGCTGCGGGCGGCGCTGGCCGGGCCGCCGCGCACGCCCGAGCAGACCTGCGCGGACGTGCTCGGGGCGATGCTGCCGGAGCACCCGCAGGACGACATCGCGCTGCTGGTGGCGCGGACCAGGGTGCTGGCACCGGAGCAGGTGGCGCAGTGGGAGGTGCCCTCCGACCCGGCGGCGGTGCGCGAGGTCCGGGCCGCGGTGGCGGAGCGGCTGACGGCCTGGGGGCTGGCGGAGGCGGCGTTCGTCACCGAGCTGATCCTGAGCGAGCTGGTGACCAACGCGATCCGGTACGGCTCCGGGCCGATCCGGGTGCGGCTGCTGCGGGACCGTTCGCTGATCTGCGAGGTGTCGGACGGCAGCAGCACCTCGCCGCACCTGCGGTACGCGGCGACCGAGGACGAGGGCGGGCGCGGGCTGTTCCTGGTCGCGCAGTTCGCGGACCGCTGGGGGACGCGTTACACGGCGACCGGGAAGGTCATCTGGACGGAGCAGCCGCTGGAGTAGGAAGTCGGCCGGGCCGACTTCCCACTCCCCCGCGGGCCTACCGCTGGAAGGCGGCCGCCAGCACGTTGACGACGTCGCCGATGACGATGACCGCCGGGGGCTTGACCCCCTCGGCCTCGACCACCGCGGCGACGGTTCCGAGGGTGGCGTCCACCCGGCGCTGGGCGGCGGTGGTGCCCTCCTGGACGATCGCGACGGGGGTGTCCGCCGGCCGGCCGTACTCGACCAGCCGGGCGGCGATCGCGCCGATCTTGTCCACGGCCATCAGCAGCACCAGGGTGCCGCTCATCCGCGCGGCGGCCTCCCAGTTGGTGAGCGAGCGCTCGTCGTCCGGGCCGACGTGGCCGGAGATGACGGTGAACTCGTGGGTCATGCCGCGGTGGGTGACGGGCACGCCGGCCGCGGCGGGGACGCTGATCGAGCTGGAGATCCCGGGCACCACGGTGACCGGCAGCCCGGCCTCCGCGCAGGCCAGCAGCTCCTCGCCGCCGCGGCCGAAGACGTACGGGTCGCCGCCCTTGAGCCGGACCACGAACTTGCCGGCCTTGGCGTGCTCGACCAGGGTGCGGTTGATCGCCTCCTGGGCCATGAACCGGCCGTACGGGATCTTGGAGGCGTCGATCACCTCGACGTGCTCGGGCAGTTCGGCGAGCAGCTCGCGCGGGGCGAGGCGGTCGGTGACGACCACGTCGGCGTCGGCGAGCAGCCGGCGGCCGCGCACGGTGATCAGGTCCGGGTCGCCGGGGCCGCCGCCGACCAGGGCCACGCCGGCCCCGTGCGAGCGGTACTGACGGGCGGCCAGCGAGCCGTCCCGCAGGCCGTCCACGATGGCGTCGCGCAGGGCCGCGGAGTGGCGAGGGTCGCCGGTGAGGACGGCCACGGTGGCGCC
>NZ_LFVW01000698.1:0-5696 GCF_001182915.1 Kitasatospora sp. MY 5-36 | reverse complement strand
CACCCGCCCACCCACCACCTCACCCCATGGCCCAGCGGCCCAGCGGCCCGGCGGCCCATGGCGCCTTGGCCCGGAGGCCTGCCGGCCCGCCCATTCGCCGGCCCGTGCCCGAGACCACCCGCACGGCACCCCTGCACGCCCCGGGCCTGGGCCTGGGCCTGGGCACCTGGCACCTGAGCTCCGGGCGCCAGGCACCGGGCGCCAGGCACCGAGCTTCAGCGGCCGGGCACCGGGCAGCAGGAGCCTGGGCACCGGGCACCGGGAGCCTGGGCTCCTGACCCCGGGCTCCAGCGGCCGGGCTCCGGGCGCCGAGAGCCCCGGGCCCGAAATTCGCGGGCCCGCCAGCCGTCCCGCCGTTACCCTCGCGGCATGAGCGAGCAGCACCCCTACACCGGTCCGGACGACCCGCGCGTCGTCGCCCTGCCTCCGGCCGAGTTCGCGTTCCCCGGCCCGCTGCGGGACCAGCTGGTCGCGGCGATCCTCGACGGCGCCAAGACCAGCACCACCGGCCTGGTCGCCGACTACGACCACGAGGGCGAGCCCCTGCCGCTGCCCGGTGAGCTCTCCGCGGTCCTCGACTCGGACGGCCGCAGGGTCGCCGTGATCGAGACCACGGACGTCCGGGTGGTCCCGCTCGCGGAGGTCGACCTCCAGCACGCCCTGGACGAGGGCGAGGGGTGCACCAGCGTGGCCGAGTGGCGTGCGGTGCACGAGCGGTTCTGGCGCAGTCCGGAGATGCTCGACGCCCTCGACGACCCGGGTTTCACCGTGGACGACAGCACTCCGGTGGTCCTGCAGAGCTTCCGCCTGGCGGCCGACCTCCGCTGAACCGGGTGGGCCCGGCGGAGGCCGGCGGCCGCGGCGCGGCGGCCGGCCGGTGTCGGGGTTCAGCGCTTCACCGGACCTCCCGCGGCTCGCATCGACTTGTTGATCGTCTTCCACTTCTTCAGCCGCGCCTTGGCCACCCGGGCGTCCGACCGCGAGGCGATCCACTCGTTCTCGCGCTGGAGCTTGAGGTAGCTGTCCATCCGGCGCTGCGGCAGGGTGCCGTCGGCCAGCGCCGCCCGCACCGCGCAGCCGGGCTCGGTGTGGTGGCCGCAGTCGTGGAAGCGGCAGTCCTCGGCCAGCTCGGCTATGTCGGCGAAGGCCAGGTCCACGCCCTCGCCACCGTAGAGGCCGACTTCGCGCAGCCCGGGGGTGTCGATCAGCACGCCCCCGCCGGGCAGCGGGATCAGCTCGCGGGTGGTCGTGGTGTGGCGGCCCTTCTGGTCGACCTCGCGGGCCTCCTGGACGGTCATCACCACGGAGCCAGCCAGGGCGTTGGTGAGCGTGGACTTGCCGACACCGGACTGGCCGATCACCGCGGTGGTGCCGGGGGTACAGGCGCGGAGCACGTCCATGCCCTCGCCGGTCTCGGCACTCACCACGACCACTGTGACCCCGGGGGCGACCGCCTCGACGTCGGCCCGGATGAAGTCGGCGTCGTCGACGAGGTCGGCCTTGGTGAGGACGACCAGCGGATCGGCGCCGGACTCCCAGGCCAGGGCGAGGAAGCGCTCGATCCGGCCGAGGTCGGGATCGGTCGCGAGGGAGGAGGCGATCAGCACGGTGTCGACGTTGGCGGCCAGCACCTGGCCGTCGGAGCGCTTGCCGGCCACCTTGCGGATGATCGCGGTGGAGCGCGGCAGCAGCGCGGCGACGGAGGCCATCGGCTGGGCGTACAGGTCGACGGCCGCCCAGTCGCCCGTGCACGGGCAGTTGATCATGTCGGCGTCGCCCACCGGCCGGGTGTCGAACCGGACGGTGCGCGACTCGCCCGTCTCCGGGTCGGCGATGACGGCATCGCACTGGCCGCGGTCGACCCGGACGATCCGCGCCGGGAGCAGCCCGGCCTCGCCGAACGGGGTGAACAGCTCCGCGAGCTCGGCCGTCCAGCCGTAGCCGGTCAGCCCGGAGGCGTCAGCGGAGGTCGAGGAAGAGGAGGAAGAAGAGAACGACGGAACGGAGGCAGCGTTGAACAACGCAGTGGCCCTTCGGGAGGAGATGTCCCGGCGGGCTACGGCTGGCGCGAAGGGCTCAGCCGGCGGCCGGGAAAAGGAGGTGAACGCGAGTGCTGCCCTGGGCAGCTATCGGGGCGACAACGACCACGGGGTTCACCTCCTGCTCTCTACTCCTCGGGCGGCCCAATGGCCCCCGAACCGGATGTGTCACACGCTAGCGGAGCGGGGGATCCCGGCCAACCTATTTTTGACCTGCGGAAATGCGGGCAAGAGGCCGTCGGGAAGGCCTCGAAGGGCCACAATTGGCCCGCCGCAAAGAGCCGCTCGGCCACCCCTGCCAGACCCGGCCACCCTGCCGCCCGGCCACCCCGCCAAACCCGGCCACCCCGCCACCAGACACCCGCCCCCGCCGCGCCCTACCCCCCGTACCGGTGCTTGAGGTTCGGGTCGTCCAGCCACCACGGCCGCATCCCGGTCTCCTCTTCCTCCGGCTGCCCCGTCTCCCGCGCCCGCTCGGCCGCCGCCGCGAAGCGGGCGTCCAGCTCGGCGTCCACCGCCTCGGTCTCCTCCCGCCCCTGCACCACCATCCGCCGCACCAGCGCGGCCAGGAACGGCAGCCCGACCAGGTCCCCCAGCACCCAGAACGCGTTGCCGCCCCAGGTCTGGTCCTGCGCCAGGCTCGGCCCCCACGGCCGCCCGAGCGCCAGGTAGTAGTGCTCGGCGACCAGGTGCCCGCCGTAGATCAGCACGATCCCGAGCCCCGCGTCGAAGATCACCTCGGCGAAGGTGATGAACAGCCCGACCAGGTGCGGGTACTCGTGCCCGACCGGGTCGAGCTGCAGGCGCGGCCAGAAGTACGCGAGGCCGAGCAGCACCAGCGCCAGGTGCAGCACCACGTTCCCGAGCCCGCTGGACACCGACCACTCGTACCAGGGCGTGAAGTAGAGCAGCCACGGCGGCGCCATCAGCAGCGCGGTGGAGACCGCCGGGAACATCAGCACCTTGGACGGCCGGCTGCGCAGCGCCCGCAGGACGCGCTCCCGCCGGGCCGCCGGCGCCGCCTCGACCAGCAGCGAGACCGGCGCGCCGAGCGCCAGCAGCAGCGGGACGACCATCAGGAGCAGCACGACCTGCACGGCCCGGTCGGTGAAGAGGATCCGGTCGTACACGCCGAGGCCGGAGCAGGTGCACCAGATCCACAGCAGCAGCCCGCCGAGGAACGCGGCGGTACGGGTGGGCTGCCAGCGCCCGCCGGCGGACCCGGCCCCGACCCCGGCACCAGCCCCACTTCCGCTCCCGACCCCGGCGGCCCGGTTGACGCGGCGCACCGCCGCCAGGTACCAGGCGCCGAGCAACACCGACAGCGCGAGCACCAGCGGCTCGGCCGTCCAGGAGGTCGCCAGGTCGGACCACTGCCACGGCGGCGGGCCACTGTAGGCGAGCACCGAGGCGGGACCGCCCACCGGACCGCCCGCCGGGCCGCCCATCAGGCCACCCGCCGGAGCACCCATCGCGCCGTCCAGCACCGCGCCCATCCGCCCGCTCACCTCGCTCGTCCCGGTGGTCCCCGCCTGTCGCGAATCCCATCGGCCGGGACCCGCCGATCGGGAACCCCGACACCGGAGCACCCCGGCGCCCGGCCATGATGTCCCTCGGCCGCGCCCCCGCCGCACCCGGGGCCCGCCTCTATACCCGGGCCTGAACAAAGCTTTACCAAGCCCCAACAAAGCTTTGCCCAGGCAAAGTTCTGCCCTCCGTCCCCTCTTTTCCGCAACCGCGGGCGAAGACACAAACGTCTGGCAGGATGCCCCGTCGGCGAGACCCGCCACGTGGCCGACAAGGGGATGACAAGGGTGCGAACCACTGCACGCGGCGACGGCCGCCGGCTGGCGGCGCGCCACCGCAACATCGAACTGGGCCTCCTGGCCCTCGCGGTGGCCGTCTGTCTGGCGGGACACATCGACGCCGACCTGGCGCTCACCGGCAGGATGCCGCCCGGGCTGCTGGTGCACGGCCTGTCGCTGGGCGCGCTGGCCGGGGCGGCCCACCTGGCGGTGCGCCGGTTCGCGCCGTACGCCGATCCGCTGATCCTGCCGCTGGGCGTCTTCCTGACCGGCTTCGGGCTAGTGCTGCTGGACCGGCTGGACTTCAGCTACAAGGCCGCGCACGCCGCCAAGGGCGACTACCAGAAGCTCCCGGCGGCGCCCTCCCAGCTGATGTGGGTGTTCATCTCGGTGGCGGCGGCGCTCGCGCTGATCGTCTTCGTCATGCACCACCGCTTCTTCCAGCGCTACGTCTACCTGCTGATGGCGGGTGCGCTGATCCTGCTGGCCGCGCCGGTGCTCTCCCCCGGCGACAGCTTCGGCGCCAAGCGCTGGATCCGGCTGTTCGGGCTCTCCTTCGAGCCGGACGAGTTCGTGAAGGTCGCGATCACGATCTTCTTCGCGGGGTACCTGATGGCCTCCCGGGACGCGCTGGCGCTGGCCGGGCGGAAGGTCTGGGGGCTGACCCTGCCGCGCGGCCGGCACGCCGGCCCGGTGCTGGCGATCTGGGTGGTCAGCCTGCTGGTGCTGATCTTCGAGCGCGACCTGGGCACCTCGCTGATCTTCTTCGGCGTCTTCATCGTCATGCTGTACGTGGCGACCGAGCGCACCAGCTGGGTGGTGCTCGGCCTGCTGATGGCGGTCGGCGGCGCGGCGGTGGTCGGGACGGTGGAGCCCCATGTGCACGGCCGCGTCGAGGCCTGGCTGCACCCTCTCGACTACTACAAGCCGGTGCACGACATGGCGATCTCCGAGCAGCCCGCCGAGGCGCTGTTCAGCCTGGGCACCGGGGGCATGACCGGGACCGGCCTGGGCTCGGGACGGCCCTGGCTGATCGGCTTCGCCGGGCGCAGCGACTTCATCTTCACCACCATCGGCGAGGAGCTGGGCCTGGCCGGGGTGACGGCGATCCTGCTGGTCTACGTGCTGCTGGTCCAGCGCGGCCTGCGCACCGCGATCGGCCTGACCGACCCGTTCGGCAAGCTGCTGGCCACCGGTCTGTCGGCGGCGCTGGCGCTCCAGGTGTTCGTGGTGGTCGGCGGGGTGAGCGGGCTGGTCCCGCTGACCGGCAAGGCGCTGCCGTTCCTGGCCGCCGGCGGCTCGTCGCTGCTGGCGAACTGGCTGATGGTGGCGCTGCTGATCAAGCTGAGCGACTCCTCCGGGCGCACCGCCCTGGACCCGGCCCAGCCCTCCCCCGAGCCGCTCCCGGCCCAGGCCCGCCCGGCCGAGCCGTCCGTACGGGCCGAGCCGTCCGCGCCCGGCCCGTACGGCCCCACCGACCCCGACGCCCCGCACGACCCGTCAGCCCAGCGCCCGACGGACCCGACCCCGGCGGGACCGCTCTCCTCCACCCCCGGCGCCGCCGACCCCTCCGCCCCGACCGAGCTGCGCCCCGCGTACGGCCACCCGCCGAACCCGTCCGCCCCCTGACCCACCGCCGACCCCCGACGCACCCGCGGCGCACCCCACGCCCCGACGCACCAGGGCCTCCCCCGCACCCGCGGGAGAGGCCCTGCCGTCAACCTTCCGTCCGCCCCGCCTACCGCTGTTCCCACGGCGGCCGGGGCGGCCTCGGCGGGTACCCCGGCACCTGCTGCCCGGGCGGCACCGGCCCCAGCCCCGGCCCGGACGGCGCCCCCGGCCCCGAACCCGG
>NZ_LFVW01000069.1:0-337 GCF_001182915.1 Kitasatospora sp. MY 5-36 | reverse complement strand
CGGACTGGCGGTACCGGGTGTCGTGGGCGCCGGTGGGCGAGTCCGGCGGGGTGCTGACCGGGACGTGGCTGCTGGTCGGGGACGGCACCGACGCGGGCGTCGTGGCGCAGGCGTTGGCGGATCACGGTGCCGATGTCGTCACTGCGGACCGTCCTGACCGGATCGGTCAGACCGTGTCCGCGCTCGGTGATCTGCGGGGTGTGGTGTCGCTGCTGGCGCTGGACGAGTCGCCGGAGGAGGCGGGTCCGTGGGTGTCGCGTGGTGGTGCTGACACGCTCGCGCTGATCCGGACGCTCGATCGTGCCGGGGTTGTGGCCCCGCTGTGGGTGGTCACGCA
>NZ_LFVW01000697.1:0-5744 GCF_001182915.1 Kitasatospora sp. MY 5-36 | reverse complement strand
CGGTGGTCGGCGCGGCCGCGCCGGTCGCGCCCGACGTGGAGGAGCAGGCCGTCGCGGCGGGCACCAGCAGGGCCGCGGCCAGGACGGTTCCGGCCAGCGTACGGGCAGTGGTCGCGCGGCGGATCGTCGAGAAGGGCATGCGGTTCTCCTGAGCGAAGTGCGGGTGAGGAGCGCGCGGCGCCCTCTCCTGCGGGGACCGGAGGGCGGCTTCGCGTGCAGTTCGAAGGTAGTGCGAACAGTCGACGGAATGGAGCCTTCCGTGTCACCGAACTGCAACGCCCCTGGCCGCACGGCTCCGGTCACGCCGGCGCTGAGCCGTACTCAAATCCCCTGCCACCGCCGTCGGTACGGCCGCGCCGACGGCCGGTCAGCGCTTCGCCGTGGCGGCGGACAGCTGTCCGCGTACCCAGGCGGGGTCGGGGTTGGTGTGCGGCCGGCCGGTCACGACGACGGTCGGCACGGTCTCATTGCCGTCGTTGGCCGCGCGCACCACCGCGGCCGCCTCCGGGTCGCTCCAGATGTTCACCCAGTGCACCCGCCGGGCCGCCCGGCCCAGCCGGATCCGCAGCCGCAGGCAGTACCTGCAGCCCGGCCGCCAGTACACCACCGGCCGGCCGTCGGCCGCGCTGCGGCGCTGCGCCTCCGCCGCGCCGAGCGACTTCGGGAAGACCAGGGTCGAGCTCACGGCCGCGAGCCCCGCGAACCCCAGCAGGTACACGACGGCCGCTCCGCGGCTCCCGCTCGACACGAGTCCGCCCGCGACGGCCGCACCACAGAGCACCAACAACAACGGCAGCATCCACACACGCATCATGGCGGCCCAGGCTATCCGTACACGGCCCCCGCCGTTCCACTCCCCCGGCCGTGCCGCGCGAGGGCCTTCGACACTCGAATCAACACCCTTGCAAGGAGCTGATGGTGACGCTGCATCAGGACATCTCGCGATGGCTCGGCGGACCGCCGGGAAGCCCGAGGGCCGAGGTCAGGCGAGGTCGCGCCGACGGCGGAGCGAACCGGCCGTCAGGATCACCGGGCCGGCCAGGCCGCACACCGCCAGCAGGAGCAGCGCCGTACGCGGCCCCCAGGCCGTGGAGGCGGCACCGGCCAGCAGCGCGCCGACCGGGATGGAGCCCCAGGAGACGAACCGGACGGTGGCCATCACCCTCGGGAGCAGCTCCGGCGGAGTGTGGGTCTGCCGGTGGGTGCGGGCGACGATGGTGGTGACGACGACGCCCGCCGCGAAGCCCGCGTTGCCGAGGGCGAAGAGCAGCACCGCCCACCCCGAACCGGCCGCCGGGAGCAGGAAGGTGACGAGCGCGGCGATCCGCGCCGACCACCGCAGGGCGCCGCCGCTGCCGATCCGGGAGACCACCCGGGGCGTCAGGACGGCGCCGACCAGGCTGCCCAGGCCGCCGGTGGCCATCAGCGCGCCGACGGCCGCGGCCGGGGCGTCGAGGGCGTCCACCAGGAACACCGGAGTGAGCGTCATCAGCCCACCGGAGACGAAGTTGACCGCGGTGGCGTAGGCGGCACACGGCCCGATCACCGGATGCCGGGTGACGAAGTGCCAGCCCTCGCGGATCTGCCTCCACATCCCCGCGCCGCCCGGCCGCGGGGCGGGCCGCTCCGCGCGCGGCAGACTGCGCAGCAGGGCCGCCGAGACCAGGTAGCTGACGGCGTCCAGCACCATCGCGGCCGCGCCGCCGACGAGTTGGACCAGCACCCCGCCCAGCGAGGGGCCGGCCAGTTCGGTCGCGGCGCTGCTGCCGGAGAGCAGGCTGTTGCGGACGGTCAGCTCCTCCTTGGCGACGATCGAGGGCAGGAAGGTGGAGTTGCCGACGTCGAAGACCACACCCGCCAGCCCGACCAGCAGCGCGACCACCACCAACTGCGGCAGGCCCAGTACGCCCAGGGCCGCCGCCACCGGCACCGAGGCCACCGCCGCCCCGCGCAAGAGGTCCATCGCCACCTGGGTGCCGCGCAGCGGGAGCCGGTGGACCAGGACGCCGGCCGGCAGTCCGACCAGCAGCCAGGCCAGGTACCCGGCGCCGGTGACCAGGCCGACCTGCCAGGCCGTCGCGTGCAGGGTGAGCACGGCGATCAGCGGCAGGGCCACGACGGACACCTGGTTCCCGAGCCGGCTGACCAGCGATCCGGTCCAGTAGCGCCAGAACACCCCCGCCGAGGTCCGGTGTCGCGCCTCCCCCTCCGCTGCGCGGTCCGCCGCGACCGCCGTCCGCGTCGTCACATCCATCTTCGGTCCGTCCCTTCCGTCGCAACCGGCCCACCCATCGCTCCCCCGCTTCCCCGGCGCCGGCGCTCCCGGCCGCACGCTGGAGTCCGGCGCCCATCGAGACCGCACGGCCGCACGCACCACCCGCGAGGCCCCGGGCCACCGCACCGGCGCCCAAGTCACGGACCAGCCGGTCACGTTCGCCGAGCACGCCGCGCCGCACCCGCCCACCGTCCGGGCCGCGGGCGTCGACCGGCCCGAACGGATCACCCTCGCGCCGGACGCCACCCGCACCATCCGTGGGGTCCGCTACCGGTGATCGACCCGGCGGGATCGGTGAAGGGCGCCCGCGGCCCGGTCGACGGGCTCACGGCACACTGACGGCGGGCCGTGACCGGCCCAGCCCTGACGCACCGGGCGTCCGCACAGCCGCCCGGGTCCTGACGCGTCCCTGCCCAACTCATCCGACGCCCACACCCCGAACGACCGAACACGCCACGGCCGTCACACCGAAACCCGGCCACCCCATGCGGCGGCCCGCACACCCGGCCGAACCCTGGCCGGATCCCGCCGCCGGGGCCGCCCCCGCGCGCTCCGCCCGACCGCCCCGACACTCCCGCCGGGAACCCTCGCGCGACCAGCCCGCCAACGACGTCCGGCACCAGCCCGGACGACCCGCCGCGTCGAGGCCCGCCCGCGCACCCGGCCCGGCGGCGCGGCCGTCCCCGCAGGAGAACCGCCCGGAAGGCCCGCTTCCGGATTGTGACGTGCCCCTGTCTAGTTCGTTCCCGTCCCGGTGTGGTGGGATGAGCCTCACGGGGATGAACCGCTGACGGGGGTGTGTGCTGGTGCGGAATGGATGGTTGCGGGAGCTGGACGGGGACGCGGTGCGCCTGGCGGCCGTGGGGCTGGTGCGGCTGGGGGCGCAGGACTGGCTGAGTACGGAGGGCGGGGCGCCGGCCTGGGTGGGCGGGTTGCGGGCGGCCTCGTTCGCCGATGCCTGGCTGGCGTTCGGGGACGGGCCCGCGTCCGGGTTGCGGGCGCCCGCGCCGGAGGTGCTGCGGGCCGTCGTCGCCCGGGCCGCGGAGCTGGTGCTGCGCTCCTGCCGGGAGGACGGTCCGGCGGCCCTGGAGTGGCTCGGGCAGCGCTCGGCGGAGGCCCGGGAGCAGGCGCGTCGGGAGGGCGCCTCGCACCCGGCCGAGCCCTGTGCGCTGACCCTGGTGTGGCACGGGGTCCAGGCGCTGACCGCCGAGGACGGGCCGGATCACGCCCGCCGGATCGAGGAGCGCGCCGAGGCGTACGTGCGGGAGCGGCACTGCCGCCAGGACACCCTGGCGCTGGTGCTGTGCTGCACCCGGATCGCCGCGGCCGCGCTGGTGGAGCTGTGCGAGGGCGATCCGGAGCGGGTGGCCGGCCGGCTGGAACAGGACGCGGCACGTTCCATGCCGCGCGCCGGCCGGGTGCCGCTGTGGGTACCGGGCCGACCGGCCCTGCCCGCCGGCTGACCGGGCCGACCGGGCCGGCCGGAACGCCGGCCGGCCCGGTCAGGCCGCGTCGAGCAGCCGGGCGACCTCCGTCATGGCCGCCCCCAGCGGCAGGTCGAGGCGGAGCCGGGCGAGTTCGTCCCCGCGTGTCGGCCCCTGGTTGACGATCGCGACCGGCAGCCGGGCCCGGGCGGCGCGGCGGACGAAGCGCAGCCCGGACAGGACCGCCAGGGAGGATCCGAGGACCACCAACGAGCCCGCCGCGTCGACCAGTTCGTAGCAGTGCTCGACCCGGGGCGGCGGGACGTTCTCGCCGAAGAAGACCACGTCGGGCTTGAGCACGCCGCCGCACGCCGTGCAGGCGGCGACCCGGAAGCCGTCCACCGCGGACTGCGGCAGCCGCGCGTCGCCGTCGGGCCGCAGCTCCGCCCGGGTCGGCCGGAAGCCCGGGTTGAGCTCCTCCAGCCGCCGGTCCAGCTCGGCCCGGGTGCTGGTGCGGCGGCAGTCGAGGCAGACCACCCGGCGGAGTCCGCCGTGCAGCTCGACGGCCTCCCGGGTGCCGGCCGCGTGGTGGAGGCCATCGACGTTCTGGGTGATGACCGCCGCGACGTGCCCGGCCCGGCGCAGCCGTTCCACCGCGTGGTGCCCGGCGTTGGGCCGGGCCCCGGCGATCGCGGGCCAGCCGGTGTGGCTGCGGGCCCAGTAGCGGCGCCGGGCCTCCGCGCTGCCGGTGAACTCCTGGTACGTCATCGGGGTGCCGCTGCGGCGGCGGCCGGTGGCGCCGCGGTAGTCGGGGATACCGGACTCGGTGGACAGGCCGGCCCCGCTGAGCACCACCGCGCCGCGCCGGTCCAGCAGCCGTACCAGGCCTTCCAACTCCTCCCCCGGGGGAACGGCGGCCTGCCCGCCCGGGTGTTCGAACGCGTCCATACCGTCGAGGTTAGGGCGTGGCGCCGCAGGAGGGGCCGGCACAGGTCCCGGACGCATCGGGACGTGATCGCGGCACCGCGCGGTCCTGTCAGCTCTTCCGACCCCGCGGCACGTGGTTCCCCACCCACCCGGACGGCTCCTCGGCGGCACCGGCAGCACCGGCGGCGAAGGCCGTGATCCGCTCCAGCGGCGGATTCCAGCCCCGGGTGGTGTCCACCGCCAGGCAGGGGGCGTCGAGCGCGATCGGCACCCAGGACTCGATCGGCCGTTCGCCGCGCGCGATGCGGCGCAGCAGCTCACCGTCCGCGTGGACGGCGCGACCGGGTTCCTCGGCGGCCCTGCGGGCGATGCGCTCGCGGGCGGTCCCGGGGTCGACGGTGCAGCGTACGATGCGCAGCTCGGCGCGGCCGACGAGCGGCAGCAGACCGGGCCGCCACAGCCGGTCCTGGAAGGCCGCTTCCGCCACCAGGTCCGTTCCCGCGCGCAGGGGTCCGTCGACGGTGCGGAAGAACTCGGTCAGCGTCCGCTGGTTCAGGTCCTGGTCCGGGCCCAAATCCAGGCCCAGGTCCTTGGCCGGGGCCTGCCGGGCGGCGGCCATCCGCTCCTTGATCTCGTCCCGGCAGACCGCCGGGCGGCCGAGCGCGTCGGCCAGGGCGTGCGCCAGCGTGGTCTTGCCCGCCCCGGGCGGACCGCTCACGACGAGCAGGTGCGGGCGTCGGTCCGTGCTGGGGGTTCGGTCCGTGCTGGAGGTTCGGTCCGTCGTCGGGAGGGAGGGCGTCATGCCTGCTGAGTCTGCGCCGGGCGGCCGCCGCCCGCCACCTCCCCTGCGGGTGGCGGACGGCGGACAGCGGCATCGCGCCGCCGGAACCCGCCGGAGCCGCCGTTCCAGTGGACCCGCCCCTCGGGAAACCCCGCCGACGCGGAGGTGAACGAGGCCGAACCGCCGCTACAGGAGCAGATGTTGCCGCATTCCGGCGACCGGACGCCGGACCCGCCGCCTCAGCCCCAGCCGGGCACCGGCGGCAGCGGCCACCCCGGCGGCCCGGGCAGTGGCCCGTCCGCCCGCAGGCCCTCCGCCCGCAGGCGCTCCACCGACC
>NZ_LFVW01000696.1:0-5592 GCF_001182915.1 Kitasatospora sp. MY 5-36 | reverse complement strand
CCCGGCCCGGACGCGCCGCAGCGCGACCGCCAGCCGCAGCTGCCGCCGCAGGCCCCGCAGCAGCCCCAGCCGCTGCCGTCGGCCGAGCCGGCGCCGGTGGAGAGCACCCAGCAGTTCGCCCGTCCGCGCTTCGAGGCCAGCCAGATCGACCCGCGCGACCCGCTGGGCCTCGGCCTGGTCGAGCCGGTGCTGCCGAACGTGCCGAACCCGCCGCGTCCGGAGCCGGTGCGCCAGGAGCAGGCCCCGCAGCAGCCGCAGCCGCTTCCGCTGCCGCACCAGGAGCCGATGGCGCTGCCGACCGGCCCGTCCGAGGCCGCGGGCCGACCGGGCGGCGAGGAGCAGCCCTGGTTCCCGCAGTCCGACGGCTCGCAGCAGGCGCGGCCGCGGCCGTACCAGCCGCGCCGCCCCGGCACCGCCGCACCGGAGTTCCAGCCGTCGGCCGACGAGCAGCGGGCTCCCCAGCCGGCTCCGCAGCAGCAGGCCCCGCAGCAGTCGCAGGGCCAGCCGCAGCAGAACCAGCAGCAGCCGCAGGGCCAGCCGCAGCCGGGCACCGGCGACGCGCCGTGGCGTCCGTCCGCGAACGACGAGCGCTGGCGCCGCGCCGAGCAGATCCGCGAGCCCTCGACCAGCGGTGTCACCATGTCGGGCCTGCCCCGGCGGACCCCGCAGGCCAACCTGGTCTCCGGCACCGCCGAGGCCTCGCCGCTGACCGGCCCGCAGGTCTCCCGGGCCCCCGAGGAGGTCCGCGGCCGACTGACCAACCTGCGCCGCGGCATCCAGCAGGGCCGCCGCGCCGGGGCCGAGCAGGCCGCCAACCAGGCGGGCCACCAGCATGGTGCCCAGCAGCCCGGATTCGATAGTTTCGGTGGCCGGAGCGACGGCAACGGCGCAGATCACCAGGAGCGTTGAGTTGAACCAGATGAGCCAGGCCGCACAGAACCTGAACTGGCTGATCACCAATTTCGTGGACAACACCCCCGGGGTGTCCCACACCGTGGTGGTCTCCGCGGACGGCCTCCTGCTGTGCATGTCCGAGGGCTTCCCCCGGGACCGCGCCGACCAGCTCGCCGCCGTCGCCTCCGGCCTCACCTCCCTCACCTCCGGCGCCAGCCGGATCTTCGAGGGCGGCGAGGTCAACCAGACCGTCGTCGAGATGGAACGGGGCTTCCTGTTCCTGATGGCCGTCAGCGACGGCTCCGCACTCGCCGTCCTGGCCGCGCCGGACTCCGACATCGGCCTCGTCGGCTACGAGATGGCCCTGCTCGTCGACCGCGCCGGCGCCGTCCTCACCCCCGCACTCCGCGCGGAACTCCAGGGCAGTCTCCTGCACTGACCGGGACCCGCGCGGCTCACCCACCGTCCCGACCGCGCCGGGTCCGACCCGACCGGACCCGGCGCCACACCCTCAGCTACCCTCAGGCAGCTGATCCCGCCTCAGCTGGCACCGCCCCAGCTGGAACCGGCTGCCCAAGGCTGCAGCACTAGGAGGACCCATGACCCCGCCTTCGACACCCGCCGGCCCGTACGGCAACGGGTACGGCAGCGGCTACGGCGGGCAGCAGTCCGACGGCTACGAGCAGCAGCCGCTGGTCCGCCCGTACGCGATGACCGGCGGACGGACCCGCCCCCGGTACCAGCTCGCCATCGAGGCCCTGATCTCCACGACCGGCTCGGCCGACCGGGCCGGCGGGCTGCTGCCCGAGCACGCCCGGATCGTCAGCCTCTGCCGCGAGGTCAAGTCCATCGCGGAGATCTCCGCACTGGCCGGCGTCCCGCTCGGTGTCGCCCGCATCCTCGTCGCCGACCTTGCCGAGGCCGGTCTCGTCGCCATCCACCAGCCCGCCGCCGCGGGCGAGTCGGGCGGAACGCCCGATGTCACGCTGCTCGAAAGGGTCCTCAGTGGACTTCGCAAGCTCTAACGCGGCCGCCCCCACCCGCGCCACCACCTCCGCGAAGATCGTCGTCGCGGGCGGCTTCGGCGTCGGCAAGACCACGCTCGTCGGCGCCGTCTCCGAGATCAACCCCCTGCGCACCGAAGCCGTCATGACCTCGGCCTCCGCCGGCATCGACGACCTCAGCCACGTCTCCGGCAAGACGACCACCACCGTCGCCATGGACTTCGGCCGCATCACCCTCGACGAAGACCTCATCCTCTACCTCTTCGGCACCCCCGGACAGGACCGCTTCTGGTTCATGTGGGACGACCTCGTCCGAGGCGCCATCGGAGCCGTCGTCCTCGTCGACACCCGCCGCCTCGCCGACTGCTTCCCCGCCCTCGACTACTTCGAGAACAGCGGACTGCCCTTCGTCGTCGCCCTCAACGGCTTCGACGGACACCAGCCCCACACCCCCGACGAAGTCCGCGAAGCACTCCAACTCGGCGCCGACCCCCCCGTCATCCCCCTCGACGCCCGCCGCCGCGACAGCGCCAAGAGCGCCCTCATCACCCTCGTCGAACACGCCCTGCTCGCCCGGCTCCGCTGAGCGAGGGGGGAACCGCACGGCCCCGACGGTCCGTCCCCCGCGACGGGCCGTCGGGACCGCGGTGCCTACCCGCGGGTGACCTCCGGGGGCCGCGCGCAAGACCCGTGTATAAGCAGCGGATAACAGTTCGGTAGGCATTTTGTGATCAACAATGACTCAGCGTGGCGAAACAGCGTCACTCAGCGCCAGGTGACCACGGTTTTGCTCCGTCATGTCGGTGAATGTCCAGAATGTACCGAGGCGGGTGCCGGACGGCGGCTGTTTGTCCCCCATCCCCGCACGTGCTGAAATTCCAGCTACCCCTGGTTTCTCCTGCGCCGGCCCCTACGGCGGCGGTTCAGGGCCCAGGGGTAGCGCTGGATTGATCCATGGCCGGCAGTCGGCCGAGAGGTAGTTGTCGAGTGAGGCGTAAGCAGCAACCCGCCCCGCAGCGGCGCTCCGAGCCCCGCCAGAGCGAGCCGAACGGTACCCCGGGGGACCCGGCCGGATTCTCCGCGTTCGCTCCCACCGAGGAACGCTCCCAGAGCACCGTCCCGGCTCCCGAGCCCCCGGCCGCGACACCCCGCGGCGGCGGCTCGTCGGGCGACGGCGGATCGAGCCGGTACGACTTCCTCCGCCCGCGCAACTGGCGCGTGCCGACCCGTCTGATCGCGATCCTGCTGATCCCCGTGACCATCAGTCTCGTCTTCGGTGGTCTGCGCGTGAACACCTCGGTCGACGGCTTCATCAAGGCCTCCCGCGCCGAGAAGACCGCGGAGCTGGCCAAGGCCGCGACCGAACTCGCCGAGGCGCTGGAGAACGAGCGCGACAAGACGCTCATACCCCTGCTCACCAAGCAGGACCCGAACAACGAGGTGGCCAAGCGCCGCGGCGCCACCGACGCCGCGCTGAAGGCGTACAACGCCGCCTACGCGGCCTCCGACAAGTCCGGTGAGCTCCCCCGGCGTCACGAGGCCTTCCAGACCCTGGTGGTCGACCTGCCGCACCTGCGGGCCAACGCGTACAACCCGGAGCTGTTCATCAGCGCCACGGCCAACGCGTACTCGGTGATGCTCGACCCGCTGCTGGCCTTCGACAACTCGGTCGGCCTGGGCTCCGCCAACGCCACCAGCAAGGGCCGCGCGATCTACGCGATGTCGCTGGCCAAGGCCGCGGCGTCGACCCAGCGCGCGCTGATGCTCAACCTGCTGGTCGGCATCTCGGCGAACGTCACCACGCGCTACGAGAACCAGGACGTGATCCAGCAGATCCTGATCTCGGAGAAGCTGGAACAGGTCTCCATCAACGAGTTCAACACCGGCAGCGCCCCCGAGGACGCCGCCAAGTACGCGGCCGCGCAGATCGCGCAGACCGCGGCCCAGGACCGCTCGGCGTACAAGATGCCCAACGGCGCGCCGCCCACCATGCAGGGCCTGCTCCAGCTCGGCGCCTCGTACAGCCAGGCCGCCGCGGAGGGCCAGCAGAAGGGCAAGGCGGTCGCCGACGCCGCGTACACCGAGGCGAAGAACGCCGGCCTGACCCAGGAGAACTGGAACCAGGCCACCGACACCCACATCCAGGCCCTGCGGAACACCGAGCTCGCGCTGCTGGACGAGGTCCTCACCGACTCCCGCAACCTGAAGGACAACGCGCTCTACGACGCCATCCTCAACACGGTCATCGTCGTCGCGGCGCTCATCCTGGCCGGCCTGCTGACCGGTTACGTGGCCCGCTCGATGATCCTCGGCATGCGCACCCTGCGCAGCGCCGCCCTGGAGATCGCCGACCACCGCCTGCCGGACCTGGTCGAGAAGCTCTCCAAGACCGACCCCGACCGGGTCGACACCTCGGTGACCCCGATCCCGCTGCACGGCAAGGACGAGATCGGCGAGGTCGCCCGGGCCTTCGACCAGGTCCACCAGCAGGCCGTGGCGCTCGCCGCCGAGCAGGCCCTGCTGCGGGGCAACGTCAACGCGATCTTCACCAACCTGTCGCGCCGCAGCCAGAGCCTGATCCAGCGCCAGCTGGCGCTGATCACCGACCTGGAGAACAACGAGGCCGACCCGGACCAGCTGGAGAACCTCTTCAAGCTGGACCACCTGGCCACCCGTATGCGCCGCAACGGTGAGAACCTGCTCGTCCTCGCGGGCGAGGAGGCCGGCCGCCGCTGGAACACCCCGGTCCCGCTGGTCGACGTGCTCCGCGCCGCCGCGTCCGAGGTGGAGCAGTACGAGCGCGTCGAGCTCTCCGGCATCCCGGAGGTCGACGTCGTCGGCGCCGCCGTGACCGACCTCGTCCACCTGCTCGCCGAGCTGCTGGAGAACGCCACCTCGTTCTCCAGCCCGCAGACCCGGGTGCTGGTCAACGCGACCCGCCTGCCGGACGGCCGCGTGCTGGTCGAGATCCACGACAAGGGCATCGGCCTCACCGCCGAGGACTTCGCGGAGATCAACGAGAAGCTGGCCGAGCCGCCCACGGTGGACGCCACCATCTCCCGCCGCATGGGCCTGTTCGTGGTCGGCCGGCTGTCCCAGCGGCACGACATCCGCGTCCAGCTCCGCCCGTCCGGCGAGTCCGCCGGCACCACCTCGCTGGTCATGCTCCCGCCGTTCGTCACCCAGTCCGGTGCGGCGCCGGAGCCGGACGAGCAGTTCACCGTCTCCCGGATCTTCGCCGAGCAGGAGCCGGCCGCCGAGTGGGCGCCGGACACCCGCGCCCGCAGCGCGGCCGAGCTCGGCTTCGACGACCACCTCACCGGCACCGGCAACGCCGGCTCCAGCGGGTTCAGCCCCGCCCTGGAGGCCGTCCAGCGCTCGCAGCGCCTCGACCAGGTCCGCCGCGCGGCCCTGGAGAGCGCCCCGCAGGCGCCGGTGGTCGACGCCGAGGTCGAGGAGGACTACCAGCAGGGCTACGACCAGTACGCCCCGCAGGGCTACGAGCAGCAGGGCCAGGCCGGCGAGCAGTACGCCGACGACCGGTACGGCTACGACCAGGGCGGCTACCAGCAGGACGGGTACGCCGACGACCAGTACGGCCGCCCGGCCCAGGACTCCCCGGCCGGCCACCCGTACGCCCCCGAGCCGCCCGCGCTGCCCGCCGCCGAGCCGCACGCCACCCTGCCGTCCGGGC
>NZ_LFVW01000695.1:0-5778 GCF_001182915.1 Kitasatospora sp. MY 5-36 | reverse complement strand
CAAGTCCACCCCGGACCTGCTGCGCCGCCGCAGCCGCGAGGCGCAGGACGCCCCCGACGCCGTCGTGCTGCCCGGCAGCGAGCAGGAGGTCGCCGCCGTCCTCGCGGTGTGCGCCGAACGCCGCATCGCCGTCGTCCCGTTCGGCGGCGGCACCAGCGTGGTCGGCGGCCTCGACCCCGAGCGCGGCGGCCTCGCCGCCGTCGTCTCCCTCGACCTGCGCCGCTTCGACCAGCTGCTCGACCTGGACGAGACCTCCGGCGAGGCCGTCCTCGGCGCCGGCCTCACCGGCCCGGCCGCGGAGGAGCTGCTCGCCGAGCGCGGCTGGGAGCTCGGCCACTACCCGCAGAGCTTCCGCTACGCCACCATCGGCGGCTTCGCGGCCACCCGCTCCTCCGGCCAGGACTCCGCCGGGTACGGGCGCTTCGACGAGATGGTGCGCGGGCTGCGCGTCGTCACCCCGGCCGGGGTGCTCGACCTCGGCCGCGCCCCCGCCTCCGCCGCCGGCCCCGACCTGCGCCAGCTCTTCCTCGGCTCCGAGGGCACCCTCGGCGTGATCACCGCCGTCCGGCTGCGCGTCCACCCGCTGCCCGCCGTCAAGGCGTACGAGGCCTGGAGCTTCCCCGACTTCGCCACCGGCACGGCCGCGCTGCGCGCCGTCGAGCAGCAGGGCACCGGCCCGACCGTGATCCGGCTCTCCGACGAGGCCGAGACCATGATCAACCTGGCCATGACCGAGCAGATCGGCGGCGCCCCGGCGGTCAGCGGCTGCCTGGCCGTCACCGTCTTCGAGGGCGGCGCCGCCCAGGTCGCCGCCCGGCAGCAGCTCACCCGCGACGCCCTGCTCGCCGCCGGCGGCACCTCGCTCGGCGAGGGCCCCGCCCGGGCCTGGGAGCACGGCCGGTTCAGCGCCCCCTACCTGCGCGACTCGCTGCTCGCCGCGGGCGCGCTGTGCGAGACCCTGGAGACCGCGGCCTCCTGGAGCCGGCTGCCGGCCCTGCGGGCCGCCGTCACCGAGGCGCTCACCGGCGCCCTGCCCGGCTCCCTGGTGCTCTGCCACGTCTCGCACGTCTACCCGACCGGCGCCTCGCTCTACTTCACCGTCGTCGCCGCCCTCGGCGAGGACCCGCTCACCCGCTGGGGCGCCGCCAAGCGCGCCGCCGGGGACGCCATCCTCCGCACCGGCGGCACCATCAGCCACCACCACGCCGTCGGCGCCGACCACCGGCCCTGGATGACCGAGGAGATCGGCGACCTCGGCGTGCGCGTCCTGCGCGCCGTCAAGGCCGAACTCGACCCGGCGGGCATCCTCAACCCGGGCAAGCTGATCCCGTGAACGACGTGAGAACCGTCCGCAGGGTCGCCGTTCTCACCAACCCGGCGGCGGGCATCGGCCACGCCGAGCCCGCCGCCCACCGGGCCACCGCCCGGCTGCGGGCCCTCGGCGTCGACGTCGAACCGCGGGCCGGGCGCTCCCCCGAGGACGCCGTCCGGCTCGCCCGCGAGGCGGCGGCCGACGGCGTGGACGCGGTGGCCGTGGTCGGCGGCGACGGCATGATCAACCTCGCCCTCCAGGCCCTGGCCGGCACGCCCGTCCCGCTCGGCGTGATACCTGCCGGCACCGGCAACGACCACGCCCGCGAGTACGGCCTGCCGCTCGGCGCCCCCGAGGCCGCCGCCGACGTCATCGCCGCCGGGCGCACCCGCGGCGTCGACCTCGGCCGGATCACCGGCCCGGACGGGGCGGTGCGCTGGTACGGCTCCGTCCTCGCCACCGGCTTCGACTCCCTGGTCAGCGACCGCGCCAACCGGCTGCGCTGGCCGCGCGGCCGGATGCGCTACAACCTCGCCATCGCCGCCGAGTTCGCCAACCTCCGCCCGCTGCCGTTCCGCATCACCCTCGCCGACGGCACCGTCATCGAACGCGACCTCACCCTGGCCGCCGTCGGCAACACCCGCAGCTACGGCGGCGGCATGCTGATGTGCCCCGCCGCCCTGCCCGACGACGGACTGCTCGACCTCACCCTCGTCGACGCCATGCCCCGGCTGCGCATCGCCCGCTTCTTCCCCACGCTCTTCAAGGGCACCCACATCACCTACCCGGAGGTCACCACGCTGCGCACCGAAGCCCTGCGGATCGAGTCCCCCGGCATCACCGCCTACGCCGACGGCGAGTTCATCGCCGCGCTCCCGGTGGACGTCGCGGTGGTACCGGACGCCCTGCTGGTGCTGGTGCCGTGAGGGGCTGACGCCGCCGTCCGGCCGTCGGGGTGCCGCCGGACCGCGGTGCCGGTCTCACCCCGCCAGGCGGCGGCGCCACAGCAGCGGGCGTATCTCGACGGCCTGGGACGGGTCGCCGTTCCAGACCGTCGGCAGACCGGCCTCCGCCAGGGCGGCGACCACCTCCTTCCCGACCGCGGCGGTGGCCGCCGGGGAGCCGTCGAAGCCGCCGTACAGCAGGGACAGTCCGTGGCCGAGGGCGGCGGATTCGGTGCCCTGGGCGTGGAAGTAGACGAAGCCGCGGGCGTCGGCCTCGCCGGCCTCGGCGATCTCGGCGTCGCCGCAGGAGCGGCAGCAGCCGAAGTCCTCCCGGGCCGTGATGCCGCCCGCCTCCAGGGCGGCGAAGGCCCGGGCCAGGCGCTCCGGATCCGTCTCGCCGATCCAGCCGGTCTGCTCGCCGACCCGCTCCAGCCAGAGCCGGTCGGCGAGTTGCTCGGCCTGGGGGCGCGAGAGCGGGCGGCGGTCGCCCGCGACCAGGTGCTCCTCGGCCTGCTCGGCGAGCCGGGCGCGGTCGGTGTAGCCGCAGGCCAGAGTCAGCCGCAGCCGGTCCTCCAACTCCCGCCGCTCGCCCGCCTCCAGGTCGATCGGCGGCACCGGCGCCGGCGCCGGGCCCAGGTCGAGCGGCTGCCAGTCCAGCCCCTCGTCCCAGCCCGCCGCGCCACGCGCCCAGCCCGTCATCGCCGCGACCACCGGCTCGGGCCCGGCCAGCCGCACCTCGAAGTGCCGCTCGGCGGAGCCGTCCCGGTGCTCCAGCGTGTACTCCTCGCCGTCGGCGTGCCACACCTGCACGTACACGTCCGGCAGGTCCGGTATCCGCTCCACGACGAGGAAGCGGTCGTCCGGCGCACCGATGCGCCGGACCATCCCCGCGAGGTCGTCCGCGGACACCCTCAGGTGCCGCGTCTCGTTCGTCTGCACCGTGATCGCCAGCATGACGTCACCGTTGCACACGGCACTGACAATCCCCGTGGCCGATCCCCGGCGGCCGATCCCCGCAACAGATCCCGCGGTTCAGGCCCGCCACGCCCGTACCCGGCCGGCCGGCAGCGCCACGGCCGCCGGCGAACGTCCCGTCAGGCCCCCTGGACGAGGGACTTCAGCTCGCCGACGCTCTCGGTGAGGGTCGGTTCGCCGGAGCCCGGGTCGACGGTGAAGACGCGGTAGCCGGCGTCGGTGGTGACCCTGACCCGGCCGGACCCGGCCCATTCCGCCGCGACGAACTCCCCCTGGCCCCGGAAGCCGCCCGTGTGGAGGGCGAGGACGTCCCAGCGGCGGGTCGCCAGGCCGGTGCCGGTCTCCAGCCGGACGAAGTAGCGCCCGTTGTAGCCCTCCGGATCGTCGTGGTGGGCCACCGTCAGGACGTGGTCCGCCCGCTCCGGGGACGCGGTGCGGCTCACCCCCTGGACCTTCGGTCCGAACATCTGCAGGACGTGGCCGCCACCCGACAGCAGCAGCCCGAACACCGCGAACGCCGACGCCAGCCCGCCGACGACGTCCCACCGGCCGCGGACCACGACCGCGGCCAGCAGCAGGACGGCGGCCAGGCCGAGCATCGCCCACGGCCGGTTCAGGACGTCGGCCGCCACCGCCCGCCCGCCGTTGCCGGACTCCATCCGCCCCACCGCCCACAGCACCGGCGGCAGCAGCAGCGCGGTGACGGCCACGATGCCGCCGACTCTCCCACGGTTCGCCATCGAACCCCCTCCTCGGTTTCCGGGCATCCTAGGGCGCTGCCCGCCCCCGGCCCGACTGAGAGGTTCTCCGGTGCCCCGGTACCGCCGGTCTGCTAGCCTCCTGGAGGCCGTGCGAGAGAACGAGGAGGTGGTACCCGTGAACGTTTCGACATGGGTGCTCTCCTCCGGGGTCACGGTCGGGCGATAGGTCGTCGTCCGGGAGCGCCGTTCCAGTGCACTCCCGAAAGGCACGACCATGCGTTTCACTTCCGAACAGCACCTCGACGGCGGCGTCCTCGAGCGTGGGTTCACCCTCGGCGAGATCCCCGGCATCCTGTGGACGCCCGCATCCGCCTCCCCGTCCGAGCCGGTCCCGCTGGTCCTGCTCGGCCACCCCCCGCTCGGACTGCGCAGGATGCACCCCCGGCTGGTCGCCCGGGCCCGACGCTGCGCGGCGGACGGCTTCGCCGCGGCCACCATCGAACTCCCCGGCAGCGGGGACCGGCCCCGCTGGGCCGCCCTCGAGCAGGCCCGCGCCGACCTGCGCCGGGCCATGGAGGCCGGCGAGCCGGTCGGCGAGGAGATCGTCGACGCCCTCGTCCTCCCGCTCGTCGACAAGTCCGTCCCGGAATGGCAGGCCGCCCTGGACGCCCTCCTCGCCCTGCCCGGGATCGGCGGCCCGGTCGGGTACTCGGGGGGAGTCATCTCCATCGGCGTCCGGCTGGCGGTGGTCGAGCCGCGCATCGTGGCCGCCGGCCTCTTCGCCGGGAGCCTCGTTCCCCGCGCCGTGTTCGAGGAGGCCCGCCGGGTCACCATTCCGCTGCACGTCCTGCTGCAGTGGGACGACGAGGGCAACGACCGGCAGGCGTCCCTGGACCTGTTCGACGCCTTCGGCTCCCGGGAGAAGACGCTGCACGCCAACATGGGCGGGCACACGGGCGTCCCGCGGTTCGCGGGCGAGGACGCGGCCGGGTTCTTCGCCCGGCACCTGCGCCAGCCGCAGGCCGGTCCCGGTGGACGGTAGGCAGTAGGCCGGTACCGGCCGGCCGTCGCGATCGAGGAGGGCGCGGTCCCTCCTCGATTCGCGGCGCGCCGGCCGGTGGCTCCCGGCCCGGCCGCCGGGAAAACCGGGTGACCCGGCGGCAGGGGGTCGGGTAGCCTGCCGGGCATGTCGAGCCCTGAGGCATCCAGGGTGGGGGCTTTCGGTCACGCGCCGTCAGCCCCCTGAAACCCCGGAGATCCTGAACCACCGAGGTCCGAGCGAGCGCCACGCCTGCGCCGCCCGGGGGTTGAGCGTGCGGTGACGAGACGTCCGTCCTCCTCGTTCCCACCGCCCCGCTTCGGAGCCTCTCGATGCCCCTTCCGCTCTATCTGCTCGCCCTGGCCGTGTTCGCCATGGGCACCTCGGAGTTCATGCTCGCCGGGCTGCTGCCCGGACTCGCCGCCGATCTCGGCGTCACCGTCGGTACGGCCGGCGGGCTGACCTCGGCCTTCGCGGTCGGGATGGCGGTCGGCGCGCCGCTGATGGCCGGGCTCGCCCGCGGCCGGTCGGGGCGCGGCAGCCTGCTCGGGTTCGTCCTGGTGTTCGCGGCGGCGCACGCCGTCGGGGCGGTGACGACGAGCTTCCCGGTGCTGGTGGCCACCCGGGTGGTCGCCGCGCTCGCCAACGCCGGGTTCCTGGCGGTGGCGCTGACCACCGCCGCCGCGCTCGTCCCGGCGGACCGCAAGGGGCGGGCGCTCGCCGTGCTGCTGTCGGGGACGACGGTGGCGACGGTCGCCGGCGTCCCGGGCGGGGCACTGCTGGGCGCCCTGTTCGGGTGGCGCGCCG
>NZ_LFVW01000694.1:0-5791 GCF_001182915.1 Kitasatospora sp. MY 5-36 | reverse complement strand
CCGCCGGCCTCGGCCAGCCGCCGGGCGGCGGCCTCGACGGCGGCGCGCTCGGCGGGGACCCCGGGGTGGTGGTCGAACACCAGGAGGCGGCGGACCGACGGCTGCCCGAGCACCGCGGCGACGGCGGTGTCCAGCCGTTCGACGCTGGTGGCGAGGAGCCGCGGCCCGGTCTCCGCGACGATGGGCGCCAGCTGGGAGAGCGGCGCGCTGGCGTGCAGCGGCACGGAGACCAGGCCCAGGTGGACGCCGGCCAGGTCGACGGTGGCGTGGTCGGTGCTGCTGAAGCCGAGGACGCAGATCCGGTCGCCCGGGGCCAGCCGGTACCCGGGCTCGTGCGCCCAGGCCCCGGCGAGCGCCCGGACGCGGGCCCACAACTCCCCGTAGCTGACGGTGTCGTACCTCGGGAGCAGCCGCCCCGTCGCCTGGTCGCGGGCGCGTTCGCCGAGGGCGGGCCGGTCCCGGTAGGCCGCCATGACGGTCGCCATGATCTCGGCCGGGCTGGTGGCCGGATCGGCGAGCGCCGCCCGTACGGCCTCCGACTGCCCCGTCGCGCCCGGCCCTTCCGACTGCCCCGTCGCGCCCGGGCGGCGGCCGGCCCCGGCCGTGGCGGAGCTCACCAGGCGACCGGCAGGGCGTCGGCCCCGCGGATGAGGCGTTCGGTGCGCCAGCTGATCCGCTCGGGCGGGACGGCGAGGTGCAGCCCCGGCAGACGGCGGACCAGGGAGCCGAGCACGGTGCGCAGTTCCATCCGGGCGAGCTGCGCGCCGAGGCAGTGGTGCACGCCGTGCCCGAAGGTGACGTGCGGGGACGCGCTGCGGTGGAAGTCGATGCGGTCGGGCTGCTCGAAGACCTCCGGGTCCCGGTTGGCCAGCCCGAGTTCGGCGACCACGGCGTCACCGGCGCGGATCTTCTGCCCGCTGAGCTCCAGGTCCTCGACGGCGATCCGGGTGAACCCGGCGGTGGCGCTGATCGGGACGACCCGGGAGAGCTCCTCCACCGCGCCGGGGATCAGGCCGGGATCGGCGACCAGCTCCCGCCACAGCTCGGGGCGGGTCAGCAGGGTGTAGACGAAGTTGCCGATCTGGTTGGCGGTGGCCTCCTGGCCGGCGGAGAGCAGGCTGACCCCGAGGCCGACCAGTTCCTCCTCGGTGAGCGCGTTCTCCTCGCCCTCGACGGAGGCCAGTTCGCCGAGCAGGTCGGCGGTGGGGTGGACCCGGCGTTCGGCGACCAGGCCCGCCAGGTAGTCGTTCAGGTGCCCGCGGTCGCGGGCGGACAGCTCGGGGTCGGAGAGCGTCAGCAGGCCGTCGACCCAGGAGTTGAACCGGTCGCGGTCGGCGAGCGGCACCCCGAGCAGTTCGCAGATCATGGTGACCGGCAGCGGCCAGGTCAGGGCCTTGGTCAGGTCGGCCGGCGAGCCCGACGCGATCATCGCGTCCAGCAGCTCGTCCACGATCTCCTGGGCGCGCGGCCGCAGCGCCTCGACCCGGCGGAGGGTGAACGGGTTGGCCACCCGGCGCCGGAGCCGGGTGTGCTCGGGCGGGTCCATGCTCAGCATCGAGGTGCGGGGGAGGCCGGCCGAGACCGTGCGGGGCACGTGGTCGCCGACCGCCTCGGCGCGGCTGAACCGGGGGTCGGCCAGCACGGCGCGGACGTCGGCGTAGCGGCTGACCAGCCAGGCGTCCCCGCCGAACGGCAGACGGACCCTCAGCACGGGCTGCTCGCCGCAGACCGCGGCCAGCTCCGGGTCGATGTCGAGCCGGTGCGTCGGGCCGAACGGATAGGCGCGGGGCCCGTCGTCCGTCGCGGTCATGTTGTCAGTCCTTCCGGTCCCGGGGGCGGTCACAGTGCCGCGATCCGCCCGCCGTCGATGACGAGGTTGCTGCCGGTGATCCAGGAGGCGCGCGGGGACACCAGGAACCCGACGGCCTCGGCGATGTCCTCGGTGCGCCCGATCCGGCCGAGCGGGATCCCCTCGGCCCAGTCCGCCGTGTCCGTCCCGAGCCCGAGGTAGTCGGCGATCCCGTCCCGGGCCTCGTCCGCGCCCGGCGTCATGACGTTCCCGGGGGAAAGCGCGACGACCCGGATGCCGTCCGGCGCCAGTTCGGTCGCCAGCCCTTTGTGGTAGACCTCCAGGGCGGCTTTCGCGGCGGCGTAGTGCAGGATCACCGGATAGGACGAGACGGTGGCGATCGAGGACATGTGGACGATGACGCCGCCGCCTCCCGAACGCATCGCGGGGACGAGTGCGGAATTGAGCCGGACGGCGGAGAGGAAATTGATGTCGACGGTGTACTGCCAGTCCTTCTCGATGTCCAGCGCGCTCTGGAAGGTCCGACAGCCGCCGGCGTTGTTGACCACGATGTCCACGCCGCCGAGGATTTCCAGCGCGGTGTCGGCGAATTCCCGGACACCGGCCGCGGTGCTGAGGTCGGACGGTACGAAGGCGGAATCGGCCGGGGTGTCCCCGGTCGGTTTGCGCGCGGTGGTGACGACGGTGGCGCCGCTCTCCAGCAGCTTCCGTGCGATGCCGGCGCCGATGCCGCGGCTTCCGCCGGTCACCACCGCCCGCTTTCCGGCCAATTCCCGTTCCATTCCGGTTCCGCCGCCTCTCCCTGGTCGGAAAACCTGTCCGCGACGCCTTTCGGCAGAAGAGACGCTTTTCGGCGCACGGGCGGGTACGGCCCGGTGCCGGTGCGGAAGGGCGGCGCGGAACCACCGCGGACCACTATCCGCGACCCGCTTCGGCAAGGTCAAGAAGATTGTGTCGATGCAGTGCATCGCCTGGCGCGGTGCAGAAAGGCGGTCGGCCGCCGGGCGGGCCGATGCCGCTGGACGCCGGGAACGATAGCCCCGATAATCGTCGAATTGCCGACGTACGGACCTCCGGTATGAGACGGACGGAAACACCGCCGCGGCGCGGCGGGATATCGCCCGGGGCGTCCGGCCCGGAATTCAGACGAACTCGGGAGGAACAATGGCGGGCTTGGGAGAGCCGTTCACCGTGGGCGACCTGACGGTCCCGAACCGGATCGTGATGGCGCCGATGACCAGGATGAAGTCCCCCGGAGGGGTGCCGGGCCCGGACGTCGCGGAGTACTACGCCCGCCGTGCGGCCCACCGGGTGGGGCTGATCGTCACGGAGGGCACCTACATCGGCCGCCCCGCCGCCGCGGCCTACGACGGGGTCCCCCACTTCCACGGCGAGGAGGCGCTGGCGGGCTGGTCCCGGGTGGTGTCGCTGGTCCACGCGGCCGGCGGCCGGATCGTCCCGCAGCTGTGGCACACCGGGGTGCAGCGCCCGGGCACCGAACCGCCCGCCGAGGGGCCCTCGGGGATCGGCCTGGACGGCGGCCCGGCCGGGCGGGCCATGAGCCAGCAGGACATCGACGACGCCGTGGCCGCCTTCGCGCACGGCGCCGCGGACGCCGAGCGGCTCGGGTTCGACGGGGTCGAACTGCACGGCGCGCACGGCTACCTGATCGACGACTTCCTGTGGCACGGCACCAACCGCCGCACCGACCGCTACGGCGGCGACCCGGCCTCCCGGGCCCGCTTCGCGGCCGAGGTGGTGCAGGCCGTCCGGGCGGCGGTGAGCCCCGGGTTCCCGGTCCTCTTCCGGCTCTCCCAGTGGAAGGTCGGCCGCTACGACGCCCGGATCGCGGAGAGCCCGGAGGAGCTGGAGCAGCTGCTGACCCCGCTGGCCGAGGCGGGGGTCGACGCCTTCCACGCCTCCACCCGCCGCTACTGGCTGCCCGAGTTCGAGGGCAGCGACCTCAACCTGGCGGGCTGGGCGCGCAAGCTCACCGGCAGGGCCGCCGTGACGGTCGGCTCGGTCGGCCTGGACCGCCAGTACGGCGAGGGCGTGTTCACCGACGGCTTCACCCGGCCGGCCGGGCTCACCGGCATCGAGGAGCTGGTCGAGCGGCTGGAACGCGACGAGTTCGACCTGGTCGCGGTCGGCCGGCCGCTGCTGGCCAACCCCGACTGGGCGGAGCGGGCGCTCGGCGGCGGGCTGGCCGGGGCGGTCCCGTACGACCCGTCGGTGCTCGCGACCCTGGTCTGACCACCGGACCGGCTGACCGGCTGACAGAAGGAGGGCCGGGCCCGCGGCGTGTGCCGCGGGCCCGGCCCTCCGGTGTCCCCGCCCGGCGGCGGGGACACCGGCCCCGCTACCGGCCGGCCACGACCTCCCGCAGGGCCGCCAGCCAGTCGTCCGCCAGCCACCGGGCGGTGGCCTCCTCGAACAGCCGGGTGTCGTACTTCAGGAAGGCCTTGTAGCCGTCCTCGTCCCGGTAGACCTCCAGGGCGAGGGGATACTCCCCCGGGTAGGGCAGGTCGTCGAAGGCCCGGAGGTCCAGGTCGCCGGGAGCGGTGGGCGCCCCGTTGGTCAGCAGCTCCGCGCCGTCGAAGTTCTGGAACAGGAAGTTGGTCCGCACCAGCGGTCCGTCCCCGTCGCCCCGGGCCCGGACGATCTCGGCCAGCGGGTAGGCGCCGTGCTCGATCCCGGCCAGCACCCGGCGGTGGAGGGAGCGGAGCAGCCCGGCGACGTCCTCCGTGGCGGTGGACCGGATCGGCAGGCAGTTCGCGAACTGGCCGACGACGTCCTGGAACCGCTCCTCGTAGCGGGCGGCCGTGGTGACCCCCGCGATCAGGTCGTCCTGGCCGGTCACCCGGTGGAGGAAGCGGGTGTAGCCGGCGAGCAGCACGGTCGAGGCGCTGACCCGGTGGCTCCTGGCCGTCGTGGCGACCGCGTCGGCCAGCTCCCGCGGCAGCCGGGTCACGACCACGTCAGCGCGCGGCAGCCGCCCCGGGACCGGCGGGCGGTCGTACGGAAGGTCCAACCGCCCGTCCGCGCCGGCCAGTTCGGCCAGCCAGTGGTCCCGGTGCCGCTGCCCGCGCGGGCCGGCCAGCAGCTCCTCCTCCCAGGCGGTGTAGTCGCCGAACTCGGCGCTCCGCAGCCGTCCCCGGCCCCGGTAGGCGTCCTTGAGGGTGCGGACCAGCAGGGCCGTCGAGGTCCCGTCCAGCAGGATGTGGTGCGCGGTGACCAGCAGCAGCCGGCGGCCGTCGGGCAGGGCGGCCAGGTGCGCCCGGACCAGCGGGCCGGCGGCCAGGTCGAAGGGCGCGCCGACCAGTTCGCGCAGCGCGGCCAGCCGGCCGTCCCGCGTGGTGGGCGTGAGGTCGACCCGTTCGAAGGACGGGCCCCGGGCCGGATCGACGTCCAGGTACGGGACGCCGTCCCGCTCGGCGACCACCGCGCCCAGCAGCGGGTGGATCCGGGCCTGCTCCCGGACCGCGCGTTCCAGCGCCGCCTCGTCCGGGTCGCCGTGGACCTCGAACAGGAGCGGGAGGTGGTAGGCGACGGAGTCCGGGCAGCGCACCTGGTCCCGGTACATGGTCAGTTGGCCGCGGGACAGCGCCCAGCGCCGGCCGGGTTCACCGGTGGTGCCGGTGGTGTCGGGGGCGCCGGCGAGGCGGGCGCAGAGGGCGTCGACGCTCTCGGCCTCGAACAGCAGGGTGGGGGAGACGTCCTCGCCGAAGTCCTCGCGCAGGGCGTTGGTGAGCTGGAGGACCAGGATCGAGTCCAGGCCGTAGTCGGTGAGCGGGGCCGAGGAGTCGATCCGCTCGGCCGGGATGCCGAGCACGGTCGCCGCCTTGGCCAGGACCAGCGCCGCCGGATCGGCCGGCGGCCGGGCGGTCAGGGTGTCCACCGGCAGGGTCTCCACCGGCCGGGCGGGCCGGGCGTCGACGGGCCGGGCGGGCCGGGGGTCGACGGTGGGCGCCTGCGGTCGGG
>NZ_LFVW01000693.1:0-5816 GCF_001182915.1 Kitasatospora sp. MY 5-36 | reverse complement strand
GCGGCCTGCTCGGCGGCCCGTGGAGGGCCGGTCCGGCAGGGATCCGTCAGAGAGCGCCCAGGAGGGTGCCTCAGGCGGCCGGGAGGGCGTCCAGGGCGGCCCGCAGCCGTCGCAGCGTCTCCGGGCGGCCCAGCAGCTCCATGGACTCGAACAGCGGCGGGGAGACCCGTCGGCCGGTGACGGCCACCCGCAGCGGCGTGAAGGCGAACTTGGGCTTGATGCCCAGCCCCTCCACCAGCGCCTCGCGCAGCGCGGCCTGGATCGGCTCCGGGGTGAAGTCCGCGAGCTCCTCCAGCGCCTTGATGCTGGCCTCCAGCACCGGGCGGGAGTCCGCGGTCAGCACCTTGGCGGCGTCGTCCGCGTCGAGGGCGAACTTCTCCGGCGCCACGAACAGGAAGCCGGCCATGTTCACGATCTCGCTCAGCACGACCATCCGCTCCTGGGTGAGCGGCGCCACCTTGGCGAGCAGGTCCAGCTGCTCGGCGGTGGGCTCGGCCGGCAGCAGCTCGGCGCCCTGGAGGAACGGCACCAGGCGGCGGACGAAGTCCTCCGGGGCCAGCCGGCGGACGTGCTCGGCGTTGATCGCCTCGCACTTCTTCAGGTCGAAGCGGGCCGGGTTGGCGTTCACCTTGGCGACGTCGAAGGCGGCGACCATCTCGTCCATGTCGAACAGGTCGCGGTCCTCGGCCAGCGACCAGCCCAGCAGGGACAGGTAGTTGAGCAGGCCCTCGCGGATGAAGCCGCGCTCGCGGTACAGGTTGAGCGAGGACTG
Organism: Kitasatospora sp. MY 5-36; assembly: GCF_001182915.1. Lineage (NCBI taxonomy): Bacteria > Bacillati > Actinomycetota > Actinomycetes > Kitasatosporales > Streptomycetaceae > Kitasatospora > Kitasatospora sp. MY 5-36. The sequence goes on along the minus strand of NZ_LFVW01000693.1, from coordinate 5,044 downwards.
CGGGTCGCGCTTGGAGAGCTTCTTGTTGCCCTCGCCCATCACGTACGGCAGGTGGCCGAAGCGCGGGGTGGTGCCGTCGCCGACGCCGATCTCGGCGAGCGCGGCGTACAGGGCGATCTGCCGCGGGGTGGAGGACAGCAGGTCCTCGCCGCGCAGCACGTGGGTGATGCCCATCAGGGCGTCGTCCACCGGGTTGACCAGGGTGTACAGCGGGGCGCCGTTGGCCCGGACGATCCCGTAGTCCGGGACGTTCTCCGGCTCGAAGGTGAGCGTGCCGCGCACCAGGTCGTCGAAGGAGAGGGTCTTGTCGGGCATCCGGAAGCGCAGGATCGGCTCGCGCTTCTCCAGCTTGTAGACGGCGACCTGCTCCTCCGTCAGCTCGCGGCAGTGGCCGTCGTAGCCGGAGGGCTTGCCGGCCGCGCGGGCGGCCTCGCGGCGGGCGTCCAGCTCCTCGGTGGAGCAGTAGCAGTGGTAGGCGTGGCCGGCCTCGTGCAGGCGGCGGGCGACATCGGCGTAGATGTCCATCCGCTGCGACTGCCGGTACGGCGCGTCCGGACCGCCGACCTCGGGGCCCTCGTCCCAGTCCAGGCCGAGCCAGCGCATCGCGTCGAGCAGCTGGTTGTACGACTCCTCGGAGTCGCGGGCGGAGTCGGTGTCCTCGATCCGGAAGACCAGCGTGCCGCCGTTGTGGCGGGCGTAGGCCCAGTTGAACAGGGCCGTGCGGACCATGCCCACGTGGGGGTTGCCGGTCGGGGAGGGACAGAAGCGAACCCGGACGGCCGGGTCAGTGTTAGCCACGCTTGATCACCTTGTTGGTGAGAGTGCCGATGCCTTCGATGGAGACGGCGACCTCGTCGCCGACGTTGAGGGGGCCCACCCCTGCGGGCGTGCCGGTGAGGATGACGTCGCCGGGCAGCAGCGTCATGGCCTCGGAGATGTGGACGACCAGCTCGGCGACCGAGCGGACCATCAGGGAGGTGCGGCCGGTCTGGCGGAGCTCGCCGTTGACCGTGCAGGTGATCGCGAGGTCGCTCGGGTCGAGGTCGGTCTCGATCCACGGGCCCAGCGGGCAGGCCGTGTCGAAGCCCTTGGCCCGGGCCCACTGGCCCTCGCGCTGCTGGACGTCCCGGGCGGTGACGTCGTTGGCGCAGGTGTAGCCGAGGATCACCTCGGGCACCCGGTCCAGCGGCACCTCGCGGCACATCCGGCCGATCACCACGGCGAGTTCGGCCTCGTGGTGGACGTCCGAGGAGAACGGCGGGTAGGCGATGCTCTCGGTCGGGCCGATCACCGAGGTGGACGGCTTGAAGAAGGTGAGCGGGACGTCCGGGACGTCGTTGCCCAGCTCCGCCGCGTGCGCCGCGTAGTTGCGGCCGACCGCCACGATCTTGTTCGGGAGCATCGGGCTGAGCAGCCGGACGTCCTGGAAGCGGTAGCTCTCGCCGGTGGGCTGGGGCTGGCCGAACGGGTGGCCGGCCAGCGCGTGGACGACCAGCGACTCGGGCCGGGAAGGGTCGCCCTCCACTACGCCGAAGGAGACGCTGCCGGCGGCAGGGCTCCCTTCCCGGACGGAAAACCTGGCAATGCGCACGGCTGGGCTACCCCTCGCTTCGTCGGCCGCCCGGGGCGCGCCCGGGCGCTGGAGGGCTCCCGCCCGCAGTGGGCGCGGCCCCGTCAATCGGCCTCCAGGCTATCGCGTGGGGCCCCGGCTGACCGCTTTGCCCCTGTTCAGGACGGTCGGGACGGAAGCGCGCACCGCGCGACGCCGAGGGCGCCGCCGCCACCGGTGTGACGACGGCGCCCTCGGCGCGGTGCGGTGCGGTGCCGTGCGGGGTCAGTCCTGCGGGACGACGACCGGGGCGACCATCAGCTGGGTGCGGCGCGGGTTGGCCGTGGCGGCCGGCAGCTCGGTGCCGTACGTCAGGACGTCCTCGGGCTTGCGGGCACCCGGGATCGTGCTGAAGTCCTCGACCGAGGCCAGCGTCGTCCGGCGCGGGTTCGCCGTGGGGCGGCAGGACAGCGTGGACTTGGTGGCGTTCTTCGCCTGGGACATCGAGAGCACCTCGTGGTCATGGCCTGGCCGACCGCGGCGGATCGGCACCGGCCTGATGGATTCCGATTGATTCGGAGGGGTTCTGGGCAGGCTGATCGGGGCCGTGCTCCGGAGACAGCCAGGTTACGAGATCTCATTCCATAGAGACCGTGACCAAAGCTACACATTAGACTGTGATTTTGCTCACAAATTGACGAGCAAAATACAGATATCCGACATATCGTCGCTCCGGGACTTTCCGACATTCCACCCGATAAGGGGTATTCCGGAAGGTCTGTGACTCTTCCCGATCCCGGGTCTGCTTGGCATGTATCCGGCGAGTGTCCGAAAAAGGCGGTATTCCGGTCCTGTTACCGCACAGTCAGTGAGATCGCACAAGCGGTCGGTAGCGCCGGACCCCCGGTACCTGCGGCCCTTGTTGGGATTCCCCGGCTGTGCTGGAATGCGACGGACCGTGGGTAGGGAGTGGTCCACCCCGGTGCCCGCTCTCCCGGACCGGCCGGGGGGCGGATGGAAACTCGACACCGTCCAGGCCGTGGCGACGCGGCGGGACGCCCGGTCCAGAGGTTGCGACGCCAGTGCAGGGACGTTTCAAAAGGGGTAGCGGCGCCGCGGGGAACCCGGAGTCGCGCGAGCCTGTGGCAGCCCCCCAACAGGCGGCGGCCCCCGGCGGCCCGGCCGAGCCGGTGACACCCGAGGCCCTCGGGCGGCCGGAGGAGGACGGGCAGGAGCGGAAGTCCGCCCGGGACAAACTCCGGACCTCGCTGACCAGGCGCCGCGCCACCGGTCTGAACCGGCTCGCGATGCGCAACTGGCGCATCCGCACCCGACTGATCGCGCTGCTCGCCCTCCCCGTGATGGTCTCGCTGGTCCTCGGTGGCCTGCGCATCCAGACCTCGATGGAGAACTCGCAGCAACTCGCCCAGATGGCCAACCTGTCCGACCTGGCCAAGAAGGCGACCAACCTCGCGGACGCGCTGCAGACCGAGCGCGACATCAGCGCCGGCCCGATCACCCACGACCCGACCGCCCCGCTGGACGACGACATCGTCGCGGCCCGCAAGTCCACCGACGACCTGAGCCGCACCTTCACCGCGTCCTCCGACAAGTTCGAGAACCTCGAACTGTCCGGCGGCAAGGCGCTGTTGCTCCAGATCCGCAAGGACCTGAACTCGATCGCGGACACCCGCAGCCTGCCGTACCAGAACAACCAGAACATCCAGTCGACGATCACCGCCTACGACGTGATCATCCGAGACCTGCTGTCCATCACCCAGGACATCGCGCTCGCGTCGAACAACAAGGACCTGGTCGTCTCCACCCGCGCGCTCCAGCAGTTCTCGCTGGCGAAGAACGCGACCTCGCAGCAGCGGGCCCTGATCAGCGCCGCGCTCGCCAACCCGAAGACCCCGGACCTCAGCCCCAGCGACGAGTCCTTCGGTATCCGTCTGCGCAGCTCGTACGACAACGCGATCGCGAGCTTCAACAACATCTACACCGCGCACGACCTGGACAACCTGCGCAGCCAGCTGAGCTACAACTCGGTGGTCGCCGACGCCGACCGCTACGCCTCCACGATCCTCACCCAGAGCGGCATCCGCCAGACCGAGGCGGTCAGCTACAAGGACTGGTACGAGAAGGCCAGCTCCAAGATCACCGCCGAGCGCCGGATCGAGTCCAAGCTCATCGAGAACCTGGACGGAAAGGCCCAGGACCTCCAGTCCCAGGCCGACGCCGACGCCCTGATCATCGGTGTCGCGGTCGCCCTGGTGCTGCTCGTCGCCCTCGGTGGCGCCGGTCTGATCGCCCGCTCGATGGTGCGCTCGCTGACCCGCCTCCAGGCCGCGGCCGAGGACGTCGCCGAGCGCCGTCTGCCCGAGCTGGTCAAGACCCTCTCCGAGGCCGACCCGCACGACGTCGACACCACGGTCGAGCCGGTCGCCGTCGACTCCACCGACGAGATCGGCCACGTGGCCCACGCGTTCGACATGGTGCACAGCGAGGCCGTCCGCCTCGCCGCCGAGCAGGCCCTCCTGCGCGGCAACATCAACGCGATGTTCACCAACCTCTCGCGCCGCAGCCAGGGCCTCATCCAGCGCCAGCTGTCGCTCATCTCCGAGCTGGAGAGCCGCGAGGCGGACCCGGACCAGCTGGCCAACCTCTTCAAGCTGGACCACCTCGCGACCCGCATGCGCCGCAACGGCGAAAACCTCCTCGTCCTCGCCGGTGAGGACCCGGGCCGCCGCTGGACCAGGCCCGTCCCGCTGGTCGACGTGCTCCGCGCCGCCGCCTCCGAGGTGGAGCAGTACGAGCGCATCGAGCTCGCCGCCGTGCCGTCGGCCGAGGTCGCCGGCCGCGTCGTCAACGACCTCGTCCACCTGCTCGCCGAGCTGCTGGAGAACGCCACCTCGTTCTCCAGCCCGCAGACCCGCGTCCGGGTCACCGGCCACGCGCTGCCGGACGGCCGCGTCCTGGTCGAGATCCACGACACCGGCATCGGCCTGAGCCCCGACGACCTCGCCGAGATCAACGAGCGCCTCGCCAACCCGCCGACGGTGGACGTCTCGGTCTCCCGCCGCATGGGCCTCTTCGTGGTCGGCCGCCTGTCCCTGCGACACGGCATCCGCATCCAGCTCCGCCCCAGCGACTCCGGCGGCACCACCGCGCTGGTCATGCTCCCGGTGGACGTCACCAATTCGGGCGACCGCCGCGGCGCCGGCCGGCCCGGCTCCGGCCAGGGCAAGCAGCAGCGCGGGGTCACCCCGACGCCGCGCCAGCAGCGCCAGGTGCCGCCCGGCCGCCAGAACGGTCCGGCCGCGCTCGGCCAGGGCGGTCCGGCCGCCAGTGCCCCGCAGGGCGGCCGTCCGCAGCTCGGCCAGGGCGGTCCGGGCGCTCCGACCGGTCCCGGTCCGCAGGGCGGCCCGGGCGCGCAGGGCGGTCCCGGTGCGCCGGGCGGTCCGGGTGCGTCCGGCGGCGGTCTGCCGACCCGCA
>NZ_LFVW01000692.1:0-5826 GCF_001182915.1 Kitasatospora sp. MY 5-36 | reverse complement strand
GCCGGCGCGGGTGGCGTGGGCGTACAGGCTCATCCGGCGGTGCCCGCTCCCGTGCCGGCCGGTCCGCCGCCGCCCGGTCCGCCGGTGACCAGTCCGGCGGTGCGCAGGGTCTCGTGCAGCCGGTCGACGTCGGCACGCGCCCGGTCGGCGGTGACGGGGTGGCGGGCGCTGAGGTCGGCGGCGGTCTCCTCGGCGGTGCGGCCGTCCAGCAGGGAGCGCAGGACGAGCAGTGCGGTGCGGTTGAGCTGGTAGTAGCGGCCGGAGCGCTCGTCGAGCAGGACGGCGCCGTCGTCGGTCGGGGTGAGCGTCACGTCGGGGCGCAGCTGGGCGGGCATCAGGTCCCTCCGGTGGTGGCGGCGGTGCGGTGGCGGCTGCCGTGGGCGCGCAGCCAGTGTTCGCAGGCGAGGGTGGCGTCCAGGGCGGCGTAGGGGGTGCCGGTGGGGTAGAGCCCGAGGCAGGCCTGGCGCAGGGCGTCGGGGTCGATCAGGCCGGCGCGGGCCAGGGCGCTGTCCTCGGTGAGGGCGGCGATTCGGGCGCGGTGGCGGGCGAGGCCCTGGTGGGCGTCGGGGGTGAAGTCGCCCTTGCCGGTGCGGCGCAGGAGGTCGGCGGGGACGTCCGGGGCGAGGGCGGTGGTGAGCAGGGGCTTGTAGGCGAAGGGGGTTCCGCGGGTGGCGGGGTCGGCGGCCAGGCAGGCGTCGAGGACCTGGTCGTCGAGGAAGGGTGTGCTGTACGAGGTGCCGGCGCGGGCGGTGGCGTCGACGAGCTGGCGCATGGCGGAGGCGCTGTGCCGGACCGTGCGCAGGACCTGGTGCTGGGCGTGCTGCGGGGCCAGGGGCCGGGCGTCCCGCAGGGCCTTGAGCTGGTCGCGGACCAGGGCGGCGGCGTGCGGGGTGGCCCAGGGCGGCAGCCGGGGTTCGGTTCCCCAGCCGAGGAGTTGGGTGGTGGGCGGCGCGGGGTGGGTGAGGCGGTCGGCGGCGTGGGCGAGCCAGGCGGGGTAGGGGCGGGGGTCGGCGAGGGCGCCGAGGGCGTCGGGCAGCTTCCAGCGCAGGCGGGCGCGGTGTCCGCGCAGGTGGCGGGCGGCGGTGGCGGGGTGGCGCGGGGCGAGGGTGCGCAGGTAGGCGGGGAGGGCCTGGAGGACTTCGTCGCCGCCTTCGCCGCTGATCCGCAGTCGGGCGCCGCGGGCGGCGAGGAGGCGGGCGACGGCCTCGTCGCGGGCCCTGGTGCGGGTCCAGGCGAACGGTTCGTCGCCCTGGGGGCCGGGGGTGTCGGTGTCGGCGAACATCGCGGGGAGGTCCTCGGCGGGCAGGACGAGCCGGATGCCGGGCAGGTGGCGGGCGGCGCGGTCGGCCCAGGGGGCGTCCTCATGGTGGGGGTCGAGGGAGCCGATGGTGACGGTGAGCAGGTCGGCTGGGCCGGTGGCGGCGAGGAAGCACAGGGGGGTGGAGTCGAGGCCGCCGGACAGGTCGGCGGCGACGAGTCCGCCGTCGCGGGTGCGGGCGGCGACGGCGCGGTGCAGGGCGTGGCGCAGGGCCGCCGCGGCTTCGGCGCGGGGTCGTTCGGGGGCGGGCGGCTGCCAGTGGGCGAGGGTGCGGGCGGGGCCGCCGGGGGCGAGCAGGGCGGTGTGGTGCGGTGGCACGGGGGTGATGCCGGGCCACAGGGGCAGGGTGTCGGCGGGGTGCGGCAGGGGGTGGGCGAGGCGCAGGGCGAGGCGTTCGGTGGACGGGGTGAGGCCGGCCGCGGCGGCCAGGACGTCGGCCCGGTCCGACAGGACGGGGACGCCGTGGACCTCGGCCAGGTGGAGGCGGTGGAGTCCGGACAGCGAGCCGCGGGCGGTGACGGTGCCGCGCACGGTGGCGATCAGGTGGTGGCTGCCGGCCGGGCCGTCGGTGTGGGTGAGGGCGAGGGCCTCGCGCGGGTCGCGGAGGTGTTCGGCGCGGCGGCGCAGCTGGTGGGTGTCGGTGTCGCTGGTGCCGAACACGGCCAGGGCGACCGGTCCGGCCTGGGCGGTGACCGCCTCGTCGGCCGGCCAGTGGCCGAGGATCCAGGGGCGGCCGCTGGGGTGGTGCAGGGCACGGCGCTCGGCCGTGCCCCACACCGCGGCCACCGCGGCTGCTGCGTCGGTGTCCGGCAGGACCACGAACCAGGTCCGCCGGTGGCCGTTCACGGCGCGGTCCTCAGGGGGCGAGGTAGTAGCCGTGGACGTCGGACTGGTTGCCGATGTCGAAGCCCCGGGTGAGGTCCGCGAAGTCGCCGAGTTCGATCATCACCGGGGGCTCGTACACGTCGTCGGTCATGGCAATGTCCTCTCTTGTGCGGGGAGTTGGACACGATCGCCGGCCGGCGGTGCTCCTACTCTTCCTCGTCGGTTCGCCGACGGACAAGCGGCGCCGGGGCCTTCGGCCGGAACCCGACGGCCCGGGCGGGAGTGGCCGCAGGCGCTCGCGGGACTGCTGAGCACCCGGGCGAGCGGGTGGCGGGGGCGGCGGGCGGGAGGCCGGATTCGGCCAGCCCTGGACGAAATGGTGTAGACCTGTCCGCTGCCGGACGGGGTCTCGCCTACGGTCGTCCCATGGCTGACGCATGCTTCGGGCACCCGCGGCTCGCCGCGCTCTACGACCCGCTCGACCCCGACCGCGGCGACCTCGACGCCTACCTGGCGATGGCACGGGAGTTCGGGGCGCGCCGGGTGCTGGACATCGGCTGCGGCACGGGGGTGTTCGCGCTCCTGCTGGCCGGCCGCGGGTTCGAGGTGGTCGGCGTCGATCCCGCCCTGGCCTCGGTGGAGGTCGCGCGCGCCAAGCCGGGCGCCGGGCGGGTGCGGTGGATCCACGGCGACGCGACGGACCTGCCGCCGCTGCAGGCCGATCTGGCGACGATGACGGCGAACGTCGCCCAGGCGATCGCCGGTCCGCGGGCCTGGCGGGGGACGCTGCGGGGGGCCTTCGCGGCACTGCGGCCCGGCGGGCGGCTGGTCTTCGAGACCCGCGATCCGGGCGCCCGCGCCTGGGAGGAGTGGACGCGCGAGCGCTCCCACCGGGTGACGGAGGTCCCGGGCGCGGGCGCCGTCGAGAGCTGGGTCGACCTGGTCGGGGTGCGCGGGCCGCTGGTGACGTTCCGGTGGACGTACGTGTTCGCGGTGGACGGGCAGGTGCTGACGTCGGATTCGACGCTGCGCTTCCGGGAACGGGCGGAGATGGAGCGGGACTTGGCCGCCCACGGCTACGTGCTGGAGGAGGTCCGCGACGCTCCCGACCGGCCCGGGCGGGAGTTCGTCTTCGTGGCCCGGCGCCCGTGACCCCCGCCGCCCCGTGACCCCCGCCGCTCCGGGGCGCCGTGCGCGGGAAGTCGGCCGGGCCGACTTCCTGTGCGCGGGCTCGGCGGTTCAGGGGAGCAGGGTCTCCCCGTTCGTCCGGCCTTCCACGGCGGTGACATAGGAGCGGGCGGCGTCGACGGCGAGGATGCCCGGGGCCGGGTCCCGGCCGAGGAGCTGCAGCGTCTCGGCGATCCAGCCGGGGCTGACGAGGTTGATCCGCAGGTCGCGGGGCAGTTCGGCGGCGGCGTTGCGGACGAAGCCCTCCAGCCCGGTGTTGATGACGGCGCCCAGCGATCCACCGACCATCGGGGTGGTGAACGTGCCGCCGGTGAGGGTGATGGAGCCGCCGTCGCGCAGGTGGTGCTGGGCGCGCCGGGCCAGGGCGATCTGGCCCAGCAGCTTGCCCTGCAGCCCGGCGAGGAACTCCTCGTCGGTCGCCGTGGCGAAGTCGACCATCGGGCCCGACACGGCGCAGCAGACGACCGCGTCGAGGTCGGGCAGGCCGGCGAAGAGCGCGTCCAGGGAGTCGGAGTCCTCCAGGTCGACCGTCACCGGGCCGCTGCGCGAGGCCCGTACGACCTGGTGCTCCTTCTCCAGGGCGGTGGCGACAGCGCTGCCGAGTGTGCCGGAGGCTCCGATCACGAGTACCTTCATGCCGTCGATGATCGCATCAAGTGGCCCTCTCAGGAGGACTTTTCGGCAAGGGTGTGGGCGACGAGGGCGTTCGCGTGGCCGTGGCCGATGTTGTGCTCGGTCTTGAGCCAGGCGACGAGCTCCATGTGCCTGGCGAGCGGGGAGGCGCGAATGAGGTCCTTCCACTCCTCGACCGGGCGGCCGTACTTCTTCTCGATGGAGGGGAAATAGGAGGCGGGGCCCTTTACGGCGGGGGCCTTCGCGGCGGTCTCCGCGGTCTTCACGGCGGTCTTCGCAGCGGTCTTCGCGGCGGGGGCGGCGGTCATGGGCGGTTCCTCTCGGGAGGGCGGGAAAGAAGAAGCGGTGCGGTCACGGAGGTAGACCGTGACCGCACCGCGAACTCATCGCCCTGCCGGAGTGATTCGCGTCACACCCCGGCGGTGGCCCGGTGGCGGCGCCGGCCGGCGGGCGGGGTGGGGTCGGCGTCCCAGGCGGCGACGGGGTTGCCGAGCCAGCGGCCGCCGCCGGGGACGTTCTCGCCGCGCATGACCAGGGAGGCCGGGCCGACGGTGCTGCCGGCCCCGAGGGAGGCGTTGAGCAGCACGATGGAGTGCGGGCCGGTGGTGGAGCCGGCGGCGAGGTGGACGGGGCCCAGCCGCATGACGCGGTCGTGGAAGAGGTGGGTCTGCAGGACGGTGCCGCGGTTGACGCTGGCGCCGGCCTCGACGGTGACCAGGTCGGTCTCGGGCAGCCAGTGGGTCTCGCACCACACGCCGCGGCCGATGCGGGCGCCGAGGCTGCGCAGCCACACGTTCAGGTAGGGGGTGCCGGTGATGGTGTGGCCGCCGAAGGGCATGGCGAGTTCCTCGACGAAGGTGTCGTAGAGCTCGTTGCGCCACACGAAGGAGGACCACAGGGGGTGTTCGGCGACGCGGAAGCGTCCGACGAGCAGCCACTTGGCGGCGGTGGTGACGGCGCAGGCGACGACGGCGGCGGCGGTGAGCACGAGTCCGGCGGTGCCGAGGGCGACGGCCAGGCCGTAGTCGTCGCGCAGTTCCTGCAGGGTGGCGAGGACGAGGTCGCCGAGCAGGGCGGCGAGGACGATCGGCAGCAGCCGGCAGAGTTCGACGCCGGCGCGCGCCCACATCAGGCGCCGGGGCGGGTTGTAGGTGCGGGCGTCGGCGCCGGTGTCGGCGACGCGGGGCAGGGCGAAGGCGGGGCGGCCGAGCCAGGAGGAGCCTTCGGGGGCGTGGGCGGGGGTGTCGGACAGGACGCCGACGAGGGAGTTGTCGGGCAGGTGGCGGCCGGGGCCGACGATGCCGGAGTTGCCGACGAAGGAGCGGCGTCCGACGTGGGCGGGGCCGAGGCGGAGCCAGCCGCCGCGCAGCTCGTACGGGGCGACGAGGGTGTCGTCGGCGAGGAAGGCGCCGTCGTCGACGCGCATCAGGCCGGGCAGGGCGAGCACGGTGGAGGCTTCGACGCGCCGTCCGACGCGGGCGCCGAGCAGGCGCAGCCACACCGGGGTGAAGAGGCTGGCGTAGAAGGGGAAGAGGGTGCGCCGGGCGGTGTCGCTGAGGCGGCTGACGGCCCAGGCGCAGAAGGCGACGCGGCCGGTGGCGGGGTGGTGGCCGGGGCGCAGCGGGAGGGACAGCAGGCGCACGAGGAGCGCTATGAGGGTGGCGTAGCAGACGACGGTGAGGGCGGCCAGCGGGATGGTGGCGGGCAGGAGCTGGACGAGGGCGCCGAGCAGGGTGGCGTCGCTGTCGATCATCGGGTAGACGATGGCCAGGGCGGGCAGCGCGGCGAGGATCGGGACGAGGCCGAAGAGGGCGAAGGCGGCGCCGTAGGCGAGGTTCCAGCCGCGCGGGGCGGGGGCGGGG
>NZ_LFVW01000691.1:0-5880 GCF_001182915.1 Kitasatospora sp. MY 5-36 | reverse complement strand
GCGCCAACGGGCGCCTTCCGTCGGGGTGTTCGGCGTCGGTGGCGCCGCAGTGGCCGAGGACGGCGAGCCGGGAGGTGGCGGGGGTGTCCTCGACCTGGTCGGGGGCGGTGGGGCCGGTGCTGACCACGGCGGGGGCGCCGGGGCGGAGGGTGACCAGGCGGATCTCCCCGGGGCGCCAGTCGCCCACGGCCCAGAGCGGGTCCGGCCCGGCCCAGAGCGGGCGCGCGGCGATCGGCTCGACCCTGGCCAGCGCCTCGTACGCCGGGGTGCCCGCGCTCGACGCGCCCGTGCACCAGCCCGTCAGCCACCGCATCGCGCCTCCACCGGACGAGGACCTGCATCCGTGCGGTGCGTTCGTTCGCCGCCCGCCGGGCGGCCGGGTGGTGTGCCGTGGCGGCCCGTGCGCGTCCCGGCGTGCCCCCGCAGCTCGACGCGCCGTCAGTGGACATCGTGCCACCGCGGGCGGTCGCCGTGGTCGGTGTTTCGGGTTCCGCTTCCGTTCGGACCGCCCGTTCGACGGCCGCGGCGGCGGGGCGGCCCGGCCCGGGTGCGCTCGGGGGTGCGTTCAAGGGCCCGGGGTTCCGCCGGGGTCCGGGCGGCGCCCGATCACCCCGGGTGGGCAAGTTCCGTGCTTCGGAGGGGAGTTCGATCGTCCGGGTGCTCCCGGGGGGCGGACGGGCCGGGCCTCCCCCTCCCCGGCCCGGACCGCCGACGAACGCCTTTGGCATGGGCATCGCGAGATGGCCGAAAGGCGTCGCCCGACCCGGGAGGGCATCCGCACGCCCTCCCGGACTCCACCGCCGCCCGCGGGGATTGAGGCGGCGGCGTCCCCCGGCCCGCCGGGTCCTCGACGGCAGGCCGACCCACGACCACCAGCGAATCGCCGACCTGCCGGTCGGGCCAGGGGGCACGGCCGGGCGCACGTGTACACGGGACCGGAGCACGACGCTCCGGAGCGCCGCGCGGTCGGCCGGATCCGAGTGGTCCGGACCAACTCCGGTGCGGCACCGCCGAGTGCGCGATCCCGCCATCCGGAATGCGACCTCTTAACCGTCGGAACGCGTCCGACTACGCTAGGTACAGCAGCTACGGCCCGGTGCCGCCCGGGCCCCGCGCACAAGGCCGCAGGAGGTGCCGCCGCCACCATGACCGTCAGCCCACGTGGACCGAACGAACGGCTCGGCACGCTCCTGACCCTCGCCCAGATCAGCAACGCCGGACTGGCCCGCCGGGTCAACGACCTCGGCGCCCAGCGCGGGTTGACCCTGCGGTACGACAAGACCTCGGTGGCCCGCTGGGTCAGCAAGGGCATGGTGCCGCAGGGGCCCGTCCCGCACCTGATCGCCACCGCCATCGGCGGCAAGCTCGGCCGGCCCGTCCCGCTGGAGGAGATCGGCCTGGGCGACACCGACCCGGCGCCCGAACTCGGCCTGGCCTTCCCGCGCGAGGTCGCCGACGCGGTCCGCTCCGCGACCGACCTGTGGCGGGTCGACCTCGACCTGCGCCGGGGCCCCGGCGGCGGCCGCTGGAGCGACAGCCTGGCCGGCACCTTCTCGGTCGCCGCCTACGCGACCCCGGTGTCCCGCTGGCTGATCACCCCGGCGGACGGCTCGGTGGCCCGCGAGGTGCCGCGCTCCCCCACCGACACCTCCTCCTACCGGGTCGGCCACTCGGACGCCGCCAAGCTCCGCGAGGCCGCCCAGGAGGCCCGCCGCTGGGACTCCAAGTACGGTGGCGGGGACTGGCGTTCGTCGATGGTGCCGGAGTGCCTGCGGGTGGAGGCGGCACCGCTGCTGCTCGCCTCGTACAGCGACGCGGTCGGCCGGGCGCTGTTCGGCGCGACGGCCGAACTGACCAGGCTGGCCGGCTGGATGGCCTTCGACACCGGGCAGCACGAGGCCGCCCAGCGCTACTACATCCAGGCGCTGCGGCTGGCCCGGGCCGCCGCCGACGTGCCGCTCGGCGGCTACGTGCTGGCCTCGATGAGCCTCCAGGCCGGCTACCGGGGCTTCGCCGAGGAGGCGGTCGACCTCGCCCAGGCCGCGCTGGAGCGCAACCGGGGCCTGGCCACCGCCCGCACCATGAGCTTCTTCCACCTGGTGGAGGCCCGGGCCCAGGCCAAGGCCCGCAACGCGGCGGCGTGCGCGACGGCGCTCGGCGCCGCGGAGAGCGCGCTCGAACGGGCGCGCGCCGGGGATCCCGATCCGGCGTGGATCGACTTCTACGCCTACGACCGGCTCGCCGCCGACGCCGCCGAGTGCTTCCGCGACCTCGGAGTGCCCTCCAAGGTCCGGCAGTTCACCCGCGAGGCGCTGGCCACGCCCACCGAGGGCTTCGTCCGCTCGCACGGCCTGCGGCTGGTGGTCTCGGCGATGGCCGAGGCGGAGGCGGGCAACCTGGACGCCGCAGTCGCCGCCGGCGAACGCGCCGTCGAGGTGGCCGGCCGGATCTCCTCACAGCGCAGCCGGGAGTACGTGGTGGAGATGCTCCGGCGGCTGGAGCCCTTCCAGGGTGAACGCCGGGTACGGGAGTTGACCGAGCGGGCGCGGGCGGTGATCGTCGCCCCGGCGTGAGCGCCGGAGCGGCGACTCAGGCTGGTCATCGGACGGCGACCGGAACAGCGACCGGAACGGCGAGAGGGCCCGGCGGTAATTGAGGTGCGCCGGCGGGAGGGGCCTGGCTAGGGTTTCTCCCGTCCAGGTGCGCAGGCAGAGGTTACTTCCACTCTTAATGGGCGTGTCGCGGGTTCGAGTCCCGTCACCGGCTTCGGGCCGGTGTAGCTCAGTCGGTAGAGCAGCTATGTCACCTCAGCCGTCCTCGATCTCTGGACACCCACACGTGAACAGTTCGTCCGCACCTCCCGGTGCGACGGCAGCGGTTACTTCTTGGTGAGGCGCCCCCCTGGGCGCTGCGGTTCGAGCCCGCGAAACACCGCCGCCACCTTTGATCTCGGGAGGCGGCTCCTCGTGGTGCCCGGGTCCCGTCAGCCGTGACGGGACCCGGGCACCGCTGCCGCAGCACGCCTCCCTCCCACCGACACCAGCACGCCGAGGGGGCTGCCGCATGTCCAGGTTCAACGTCCGCGGGGCCAAGTCCGGTCCGAGTTCGCCGGTGACCACCACCGGCGCGCGCACCGTCAACCACAACGGCGGCCCCGGCTTCGTCCGGGACCGCAAGTCCGAGCTCTTCCTGCTCGCGGTGGCCAACATGGTCGGCCAGGACACCTTCCACGAGCGCGGCGGCGAGCGCGACGACCGCTACACCGCGCTGGTGCGCGAACTCGCCGTCGCCGAGCCGGAGTGGACCCTCGGACTGCTGCGCTGGCTGCGCCACGGCGCCCAGCTGCGCACCGCCGCCCTGGTCGGCGCCGCCGAGTTCACCCGCGCCCGGCTGGACGCGGGCGCCCACGGCCACTCCCGGCAGGCCGTCGCGGCGGTGCTGCGGCGCGCCGACGAGCCCGGCGAGCTGCTCGCCTACTGGACCTCGCGCTACGGCCGGGCGCTGCCCAAGCCGCTCAAGCGCGGTGTCGCGGACGCCGTCCGGCACCTCTACGACGCCCGCTCGCTGCTCAAGTACGACACCGCCGGCAAGGGCTACCGCTTCGGCGACGTGATCGAGCTGACCCACCCCTCGCCGGACCCGCGGAAGCACTGGCAGGGCGCGCTGTTCGCCCACGCGCTGGACCGCCGGCACCGGCCGGAGGAGGCCGTCCCGCCGGCCGCCGACCGGGTGCTGACCGCCAACCGCGAACTGCTCGCACTGCCCGTCGAGGAGCGCCGGGCGGCGGTGACCGCCGAGGGCGGCGCGGAACGGCTGGCCGCCGCCGGGCTGACCTGGGAGGCCCTGGCGGGCTGGCTGCAGGGCCCGCTGGACGCGGCGGTCTGGGAGGCGGTCATCCCGTCCATGGGTCCGATGGCGCTGGTGCGGAACCTGCGCAACTTCGACCGGGCCGGGGTCCCGGACGCCGTCGCGGCCGAGGTCGCCCGACGGATCTCCGACCAGGACGAGGTGCGGCGCTCGCGCCAGTTCCCGTTCCGCTACCTGGCCGCGTACCGCAACGTCCCCTCGCTGCGCTGGGGGCACGCGCTGGAGACCGCGCTCGGCCACTCGCTGGCCAACGTGCCGGAACTGCCCGGCCGGACGCTGATCCTGGTGGACCGCTCCGGTTCGATGTTCGACCGTTCCGGCGGGCCGACCGAGCTCAACCGGGCGGACTCCGCGGCGATCTTCGGCACCACGCTGAAGCTCCGGGCCGCCGAGGCGGACCTGGTCGAGTTCGGCACCTCCAGCCGGGTCGTCGAGGTCGGCCGGGGCGAGGCGGTGCTGCGGGTGCTGGAGCGGTTCTCCAGCCTCGGCGGCACCAACACCGCCGACGCGGTCCGGGCCCACTACCGGGGCCACGACCGGGTGGTGATCGTCACCGACGAGCAGACCGGCCCGGGCCACCGGGGCGGTGACCCGCTCGCCGCCGTCCCGGCCCACGTGCCCGTCTACACCTGGAACCTGGCCGGCTACGCCCCGGGCCACGGCCCCGGCGGCGGCGCCCACCGGCACACCTTCGGCGGCCTGAGCGACGCGGCCTTCCGGCTGGTCCCCCTCCTGGAGGCCGGGGCGAACGCCCGCTGGCCCTGGGAGGAGTAGCGGGGCGGCGGAGGCTTCGGGGGCGGGTCGGCGCACCGGACGGAGGGCGGGCAGACGGGCCCGGATGAGCCCGGTCACAGGCCCGGCCGGCGCGCCCCGGCAGCCCCGTAGACTCGGTTGATTGTGACTGCCACCGCCCCGATCCCCCAGCCCTCGCCGTCCGCCCGGCTGTCCGCCGCGCCGGCCGCCTACCCCGCGCCGATGTACCCGCACAAGGCCACCGAGGCCCAGCACCGCGAGCGTCGCATCCGCAGCTTCCAGCCGCGCCGGGGCCGGATGACCAACGCCCAGGCGAGCGCCCTGGACCGGAGCTGGGAGACGTACGGCATCCCCATCGACGGCACCCCGCTGGACCTGCCGGAGCTGTTCGGCGGCCTGCCGGTGACCCTGGAGATCGGCTTCGGCATGGGCGAGACCACCGCCGCGATGGCCGCCGCCGACCCGGCCACCGGCATCCTCGCCGCCGACGTGCACACCCCCGGCCACGGCAACCTGCTCGGCATGCTGGAGCGCGACGGCTCCCGCAACGTCCGGACGGCCGCCGGGGACGCGGTGATCCTGCTGCGCGACATGCTCCAGGACGCCTCGCTGGCCGGTCTGCGGGTCTACTTCGCCGACCCGTGGCCCAAGCCGAAGCACCACAAGCGCCGGCTGGTCCAGCCCTCCTTCCTCGACCTGGTGCTGCCCCGGCTCGCCCCCGGCGCCCTGGTGCACTGCGCCACCGACTGGGAGCCGTACGCGGAGCAGATGCTGGCCGTGCTGTCCGCCTCGCCGGAGCTGGAGAACCTGCACCCCGAGGGCGACGGGACCGGCTGGCTGGAGCCCGCGGACCACCCGGACGGCAGCGTCCCCGGCTACGCCCCGCGGCCGGACTGGCGTCCGGTCACCAAGTTCGAACGGGCCGGGATCGCCAAGGGCCACGTCGTCCACGACCTGCTGTTCCGCCGCCGCTGACCCACCCGCCCGGTTCGAACGGGCCACCGCGCGGCGGCCGTACGGGCGGGGCCGGGACGGACGGTTCGTCCCGACTCCTCCCGGCGGGCCGCCGCCGTGGCCTACCCTGTGCCGCATGGGCAGCCCGTCCGGCGGCGGGTTCCGGGCGAACGGTCGGACGACGGTCGCCGCCGCCGGCGCACCGGAGACGGTCCCGCGCACCGGCGACACCCGGACCATCCCGGGGCCCCGGAGGCACCGGGCCCACCGCCCGCTGCCCGCTCCTGGCACCGCCGCCGTCCCGGT
>NZ_LFVW01000690.1:0-5882 GCF_001182915.1 Kitasatospora sp. MY 5-36 | reverse complement strand
CGGGCCGCCGGGGCGCGCCCGCGGGGCCGGTGGCGCGCGTCTGCGGGGCGCGTCCGCGGGGCCGGGGGGCTCCGCCGGTGTGAGGCCGGTTTACCCTGAGGCCTGGACGACCGAGACCGGACCCGGCCGCGGTACCGAGCAGTACGAGGAGCCCCCGCAGATGTCCACCGACACGCTTGTCAGCCTGGCCGCGCCCATCTCCGACGAGTCCGGCCCCGGCCTGTTCCTGCGGATCATCGTGGTCGCGTCCTTCGTGGGCATCGGCCTGCTGATCTGGATCATGGCCCGCGCCTTCAAGAACAACTAGGGCCGGTCGTTCCCCGGGGCCGTCCCAGGTCCGTTCCCGGGGGCCGTCCCCGGTCCGTTCCCGGGGGCCGTCCCCGGTCCGTTCGCCGGGGCCCGGGCCCGTTCGCCGGTCGGTCCCTCGGCCCGCGCTCACGCCCGGTCAGCGGCGGTGGGCCGCCGAGCGGTTGCCGTGTAACCCCCCGTACGATGACGGGTGGGCCCTCACCCGGCCCGGAACAACCCCCAGGTCCGTTCACCGAGCCGAGAAGGTCCCGCCGACCATGAGCACTGCTGCCGCACTCCCCGTTCTGAACCTGCTCGCCGAGGGCGAGGGGGGCAACCACGACAGTCTGAACCCGGCCCTGACCGGTGGCGCCGCACTGGTCATCCTGCTGGTCCTGCTCTTCATCACCACCCGCTTCAACCGGGACCGCTGAGCCGGGGCCTGGGGCCGCTCGGGGAGCGTCCGGCCACCGGCCGGACGCTCCCTCACGCGTCTGCGGAGAACCCCCACCCGGCCGTTCCCGCACCGTAACGCGTGTCGCGTAAGGTGTGGCGGCATGGGAGAGCAGGCCGGGAATCCCGGCGGACCGGAACCGGTGAAGAAGCGCCTCGGCGTGATGGGCGGCACCTTCGACCCGATCCACCACGGCCACCTCGTCGCCGCCAGTGAGGTCGCGAGCGCGTTCCACCTGGACGAAGTGATCTTCGTGCCGACCGGGCAGCCGTGGCAGAAGAGCGACCGGCACGTCACCCCGGCCGAGGACCGCTACCTGATGACGGTCATCGCCACCGCCGAGAACCCGCAGTTCTCGGTCAGCCGGATCGACATCGACCGCGAGGGCCCGACGTACACCGTCGACACCCTGCGCGACCTGCACGCCCTGCACCCGGACGCCGACCTCTTCTTCATCACCGGCGCCGACGCGCTCGCCCAGATCCTGTCCTGGCGCGACTCCGACGAGCTCTTCTCGCTGGCCCACTTCATCGGATGCACCCGCCCGGGGCACACTCTGTCGGACGCCGGGCTTCCGGTGGGCGGGGTCTCCCTGGTGGAGGTCCCGGCGCTGGCCATCTCCTCCACGGACTGCCGCAACCGGGTCGCCAAGGGCGAACCGGTCTGGTACCTCGTCCCGGACGGCGTGGTCCGCTACATCGACAAGCGGGCGCTGTACGCGCCGCGCGGGGACTGATCCGGGAGCGGTGCATGACTGATCGCAGCGACGGCCGGCGGCCGGAGGACTGGTCCACCGGGCAGTACCAGCAGCCGTACCAGGGCTACCAGCAGCCGCAGGACCCGCAGCAGCCGCAACAGCAGCCGCAGGCGCAGGCGCAGTCGTACGACCAGCAGTACGACCAGTACGGGCAGCCGGTGTACGGGCAGGGCGCGTACGGCTACCAGCAGCAGGGCTACCAGGGGTACGACGGGTACCAGCAGGGCGGGCAGTTCCCGCAGCAACAGCCGTACGAGCAGCAGCAGTACGACCAGCAGTACGACCAGTACGGGCAGCCGGTGTACGGGCAGGGCACGTACGTCTACCAGCAGCAGGGCTACCAGGGGTACCAGGAGCAGCCGTACCAGGCGGCCGCCCCGGTCGTGACCGAACCGCAGGCGCCGTCGCAGGCGCAGGAACCGGTGCAGGCCGAGCCGGCCGCGGCCGCGGCGGTTGCACCGGCGCGTCCGCGGGTGCCTCGGCCGGCCGCCGAGCCGGTGCCGGCCAAGGCCGAGCCGCCGTCCGAGCAGGTCGCCGGGGCGCGGGCCGGGAAGGCGGGGAAGGCCGGGAAGGGCGGGAAGGGCGGCGGCAAGGCGCCCGACGACAGCTACACCACGGGGGAGTTCACCTTCGTCGACGAGGAGGCGGAGGAGACCGAGGACGTCATCGACTGGCTGAAGTTCGCCGAGTCCCGCAGCGAGGTGCGCGCCGAGCGCCGCCGCAAGCTGCGCAACCGGCTGATCGGCCTCGGTGCGGTGGTGGCGCTGGCCGCCGCCGGCGTCGGCGGGTACCTCTTCCTCACCGGCGGCAAGCCGACCGCGGCGGCCGCCGCCGGCGGCCGCCAGGTCAACGTCGTCCACCTGCGCGACCTCCAGGGCAAGGTGTCCAGCGCGCTGCTGGTCAACGACGCCTCCGGGAAGAAGGGCACGGTGCTGCTGCTGCCCGACACCCTGCGGCTGCCCGGCCCGGGGGACCCGCCGGTCACCACGGTCGGCCAGTCCATGGACGGCATCGGCGCCTCGGCGACCCGCGACGGCCTGTCCACCGTGCTCGGCGCCCCGGTGGCCGGCACCTGGCGGCTGGACACCCCGTACCTGGAACTGCTGGTCTCCCAGCTCGGCGGCGTCCGGGTGGACACCAACGCCGAGACCCACGAGGGCGGCAAGCCGGACGGCAAGCTGCTGTCCGCGGCGGGCAAGAACACCATGCTCAGCGGGAAGGCCGCGGTCGCCTACGCCACCCTGCAGAACCCCGGCGAGAACCGGGACGCCCAGCTGGCCCGGTTCGGGCAGGTCATGGACGCGCTGGTGCGCGCCATGCCGACCGAGTTCAAGGACGCCAAGGACGACGTGCACCGGATGAACGCGGTGCTCGACCCCTCGCTGCCCGAGGACGCCCTCGCCGGCGTGCTCGTCCAGCTCTCCCAGCAGGCGAAGGACGGCCACTTCGGCACCACCGCGCTGACCGTCAAGCCGGACGGCAGCCTGGACGAGGCGACCGCGGGCAAGCAGGTCAAGGACGTGCTGGGCGGCACCGTGAAGTCCGCGGCCGCCGGCGACGCCCCGGTCCGGGTCGCGGTCCAGGACTCCAGCGGCAACGACGCGGCGGCGGCCGCCGTACAGGTCCAGATCGTCAACTCCGGCCTGACCTTCATCCCGGGCGGGGCCAAGGGCGCCCCGCAGGCCACCAGTGAGATCCGCTACACCGACGACGCCCGGCAGGGCGCGGCGAAGTCGCTGGCGACCAGCCTCGGGCTGCCGGACACGGCGGTGAAGAAGGTGACCGGCGACACCCAGAACGCGGACCTGTTGGTGGTGCTCGGCAAGGACTACCAGCCGCCGAAGACCCAGTAGGGCGGTGGCCCGGGCCCGACGGGGGTCCGGGCCTGGTGGCGGCGGGGGCGGTGGCCCGGTATTGGCTTGGGGGCCCGGGGCTCGGGGGCCTGGAAAAACGGTTCCGGGCCCGCCCGGGCGGCGTGAGATCCTGGAAGGCGACCCCGGCCGAGCGCCGGGGCGCCCCCCAAGCCGCCGAGCCGGAAGAACACCGTGACCGTTACCGACCACAGCCAGCAGCTCATCACCGTCGCCGCGCAGGCGGCGGCCGACAAGCTCGCGCACAACATCATCGCCTTCGACGTCAGCGAGGTGCTGTCGATCACCGACGCCTTCCTGATCGCCTCCGCGAACAACGACCGCCAGGTCCGCTCGATCGCCGAGGAGATCGAGGACCAGCTGCGCGAGCAGCTGGACATCAAGCCGGTGCGCCGCGAGGGCGAGCGCGACGGCCGCTGGATCCTGCTCGACTACCTGGACATCGTCGTGCACGTCCAGCACGCCGAGGAGCGCTCCTTCTACTCGCTGGACCGGCTCTGGAAGGACTGCCCCGAGCTCCCGCTGCCCGAGGACGCCCTGGCCTCGCGCAACCGTCCGGACGCGTTCACCGACGAGGCCGGCAACGTCGTCGCCCCCGCCGACGACTTCGGCAAGCCCGAGGACCTGCACTGAGCCGCGGCCCGCGCGGCCCGCGCATCGTCTTCTGGCGGCACGGCCAGACCTCCTGGAACCTCGAATCGCGCTTCCAGGGCACCACGGACATCGAGCTGACCGGCCAGGGCGTCCAGCAGGCCCAGCGGGCGGCCCGGCTGCTCTCCGGGCTCCGTCCCGACCTGCTGATCTCCTCGGACCTCCAGCGGGCCCGGCGCACCGCCGCGGAGCTGGCCGAGGTCACCGGGCTCGACGTGCGGCACCACGAGGGCCTGCGGGAGACCTTCGCGGGCTCCTGGCAGGGCCTGACCAACGCCGAGATCCGCGAGCGCTTCCCGGAGGAGTACGAGGCCTGGGCGGCCGGTGAGCCGGTGCGGCGGGGCGGTGACGGCGAGCTGGCCACCGAGGTCGCCGACCGCTCGGTGCCGGTGGTCCTGGACGCCGTCGGCAAGCTCCCCGAGGACGGCACGCTGGTGGTGGTCAGCCACGGCGGGACGATCCGCACCATGCTCGGGCGGCTGCTCGACATGGAGCCGGACCAGTGGGAGCGCTTCGGCGGACTGTCCAACTGCTGCTGGTCGGTGCTCGGCCAGGGCACGCGCGGCTGGCGCCTGCTGGAGCACAACGCGGGCACCCTCCCGCAGCCGGTCATCGGCGACGACACCTGAGCCGAGCCGTACCGGCTCGGGCGGCACCGGGTGCCGGGGGCCCTCACGGGGCCCTCGGCGGGGGTCCGGAGGGAGCGGATTTCGCAGTTCCGGCCCTGACCAGCTAGAGTCTTCCTCGTTCGCAGGGAAGGAACGCGGCCCGGAAGGGAAGCGGGAGATCCGGTGAGTGCGGGGCTATAGCTCAGTTGGTAGAGCGCTTGCATGGCATGCAAGAGGTCTGGGGTTCAATTCCCCATAGCTCCACTCCGCATCGGCGGTCGTGGTCAGCCAGGGTCGCCCGTGTCGCGGGGCTATAGCTCAGTTGGTAGAGCGCTTGCATGGCATGCAAGAGGTCTGGGGTTCAATTCCCCATAGCTCCACAGCAGTCGAGAGCCGCCTCCCGGAAACGGGGGGCGGCTCTTCGCCGTTCTGCCCGCGTCGCCGGTCCCGGCGGCCGGAATCCCGCTACCGTCGTGCCATGGCCGATCTGGAGCGAAGGCGGAACGAGGAACTGGCCCGGATACTCCACCAGCTCGGATGGAGTCCGGAACGGCTCGCCCGCGAGGTGAGCCTCGCCCTGCCGCCGGGCCTCGCCATCAGCTCCACCGCCCCGTACAAGTGGCGCGACCGCGGCATGGTCCCGCGCAGCCCGCACGACCAGGCGGTCTGCGAGGTGCTCAGCCGCACCCTCGGCATCGCCGTCACCTACGAACAGCTCTGGGGCCGGATGGGCGGCCACCGCGGCGCCAAGATCCTCTCGCCCCGGCTGCTCACCGACCCGTGGACCGCCGACACCGCCCAGACCGCGCTGCGCGAGGCCGCCACCGACGCCGGCCCGGTGCGCCTCACCGACCTGTTCCGCGGCGCCGACCTCGACCAGGCCGCCGCCCGCCTGGACTCCCCGCCGCCGCCCGTCGGCGGCGGCGAGGGCGCGCTGCGCGTCGAACCCGGACTGGCCGGTGAACTCGGCCTGTCCTACCGCAGCAAGCAGAAGCTCGAACGGGCCTGCGGCGGCGGCCTCGTCCTCGGCCCCGTCCGGGCCGAACTCGCCATGCTGGCCAAGCTGCTGGAACTCGGCGCGTACGACGAACGGCTCGGCCGCGAGCTCTACGGCACGGCCAGCAGACTCGCCCGGCTGGCCGGCTGGGCCGCGTACGACCTCGGCCACGACGCCGCCGCCCAGCGGGCCTTCGTCGCCGCGCTGCGCGCCGCCCACGTCAGCGGCGACCCCCGGCTGGGCGTCGCGGTGCTCG
>NZ_LFVW01000689.1:0-5885 GCF_001182915.1 Kitasatospora sp. MY 5-36 | reverse complement strand
GAGGGGCACTCGGTGCCGCCGGCTCGGCCGGTGCGGTCGCGGTCGGGGAGGCCGGGGCCGGGGCAGGGGCGGGGTCCGCCGGGGCGGGCGCGGCGCCTCCCGGGCAGTCCTCCTCGTTCTTCACCACGGACAGCGTCACCGTCGTGTCCTTCGCCGAGGGTTCCCCGGCGGCCGGCTGCTGGGAGCAGACCTTCCAGTGGCTCGGCATGAGGACCGACCGCGTGTGGGACTCGCCCGCGTGGACGTCCTGGAACGTCACGGTCTTGGCGGCCCGGGCGTCCGGCTGCTGGAGGGTGTCCTTGGCCTTGTCCCCGTGCATTCCGACCACGCTCGGGATCGGAATCGGCGTCGCCGCCGACGACGTTTCGTCGGCCGAGGCCTTGCACCCGGCCGCGAGGAGGGTGGCGGCCAGCGCCGCGGCGGCGAGGGCGGTCGCCCGCCTCCGGCGGGAGGGGCGGGTAGGTCGGGCTTCGTGGGTCTGGGCGGTCGTCGGCTGTATCACAGCAGGCACTTGGTCTTCCGGGTGAGCGGCGGGCATGGCGGGCGGAGCGTGGAGCGGGCAAAACTTTTCGAACGTACACCACCTCACTGGCGGAAGCCTGGGAATCCCCGCCGGGAATCCTTGATCGAAGCGTGATGTCGGCCCCCTCCCCGGGGCCTCTCCCCGCCCGACGGAAACGGCCCGTCCCGGCCTCCGGCGACAGCGTGGCCGCCCTCCTCCACGCCCCCGAGGCACCCGTCCACACCAAGACAAGGAAGGTCCCAACAGCCCACCACCCAGCGGCTTTTGCCACGATCGCGGCCACCCCCCGAGCGTCCTACGCTCGGCCGCATGAACCGTACGATCCGCACCACCGAAGACGTCCTCGCCCTCCTCGACGGCTTCTTCCGGCCGGCCGAACCGTTCTGGGACCGGTTCTACGAGGACCGGTCCGCCGAGCGCCCGTTCTTCGCGCCGAAGCCGGACGAGAACCTGGTCTCCTGGCTCGACTCCGGCCTGCTGCCGCCGGCCCCCGGCCGGGTGCTCGACCTGGGCTGCGGCACCGGCCGCAACGCGATCCACCTGGCCTCGCTCGGCTTCGAGGTGGACGCCGTCGACCTCTCCGCCACCGCCCTCGCCTGGGCCGAGGAGCGTGCCCGCGAGGCCGGCCCCGGAGCCCGCCCGCGCTTCCACCGGGCGAGCATATTCGAGATCCAACTCCCTTGCGACACCTACGACCTGGTCTACGACTCCGGCTGCCTGCACCACCTGCCGCCGCACCGCCGGGTCGGCTACCTGGCCCTCCTGGACCGCGTCCTCGCCCCGGGCGGGCACTTCGCCGTCACCGCCTTCGCGGCCGGGGCGATGGGCTCCGAGCGGCCCGACGAGGAGCTCTACCGGCTCGGCTCGCTGGAGGGCGGGCTGGCCTACTCTCCGGCCGAACTGCGCTCGCTGTTCCGCGAGTTCGAGCCGCTGGAGATCCGCCCGATGGCGGCGCACGGCCCGGATTCCGAGGCCTTCGGCGTCCCCTTCCTCCTCACAGC
Source organism: Kitasatospora sp. MY 5-36 (assembly GCF_001182915.1). Classification (NCBI taxonomy): domain Bacteria; kingdom Bacillati; phylum Actinomycetota; class Actinomycetes; order Kitasatosporales; family Streptomycetaceae; genus Kitasatospora; species Kitasatospora sp. MY 5-36. The sequence goes on along the minus strand of NZ_LFVW01000689.1, from coordinate 4,361 downwards.
GCTCTTCCAGCGAACTGCCAGCCTCTAACCAGCCTCTCATCCTCCGCCCCTAGCCTCCGGCCCTATGAACGTCTCCCTGCTCGACGGCTGGTTCCCGTGGACGGTCCAGGCCGCGGCCCTCGCGCTGCTCCTGGCCACCGCCGCCCGACGGGAGCGGGCGTGGCTGCGGAGGCGGGGGCCGATCGCGCTCGGGACGGCGCTGGCACTCACCGCGGCCGGCGCCGTCGCCGTGCTGACGCTGGGCGGGATCACCGACCCGGTCCCGTTCGGGGTCTGGCTGTGGAGCGGGGTGGCGGTGGCGGCGCTGTGCGTGCTCGGCTTCGGCTGGCGCGGCGCGCGGTGGTGGCGCCGGGCGCTGGTGGCGCCGACCGTGCTGCTGGCGCTGTTCTGCGCGGCGAACAGCGTGAACATCGCCACCGGCTACTACCCGACGCTGGACGACGCGATCGGCGAGCTCGGCGGGCAGCCGCTGCCGGAGCAGATCACCCTGGACGAGCTGAAGTCGATCCACGGCCGGACGGGCACGGGCCGCATCGTCCAGGTCGACATACCGGACACCGCCAGCGGCTTCGCCCACCGCCAGGAGCTGGTCTACCTGCCGCCCGCCTGGTTCCGCAGCCAGACCCGGCCCAAGTTGCCCGTCCTGGAGATGATCGGCGGCGAGTTCGCGGCGCCCGACAACTGGATCCGCTCGGGCAACGCCGTGAAGACCGCCGACGCCTTCGCCGCCCGGCACAACGGCTTCGCCCCGATCCTGGTGTTCGTGGACGCCACCGGCGGCTTCCGGGTGGACACCGAGTGCGTGGACGGCCCGCACGGCCAGGCCGAGAGCCATCTGCTCAAGGACGTCCCGCCGTTCGTCCAGAAGACCTTCAACGCCGCCACCGACCCGCACAAGTGGGGCGTGGCCGGCTGGTCGATGGGCGGCACCTGCGCGGTCGACCTCATCGTCGAGCACCCGAACGTCTTCACCCACTTCGGCGACTTCTCCGGCGCGACAAGGGCCCGTCCACCGGCGACAAGGACCACACCGTCCAGGAGCTGTACGGGGGTGACGCCGCGGCCTGGGCCGCCCACGACCCGCTGACCGTGCTCGCCCACCACCCCAAGTACCAGGGCGTGTCCGGCTACTTCGCCCAGGGCGACGAGGAGCACGGCCAGATCGACTCCGCCAAGGCCCTGGAGGCGGCGGCCCGGAAGGACGGCATCCGCACCGTGAACGTGGTCGGCTCCGGCAGGCACACCTGGCAGACCGGCGCCGCGTCCTTCGCCCAGGCCCTCCCCTGGCTCGCCCAGCAGCTCGGCGTCCCGGGCACCCACGCGTAACGGCACCCACGCGTAAGGGCTCACCCGCACTACGGCGCGCTCCCTCCTCCCCGTTCGACGGCCGCCGCCCGTCGCGCGGTTCAGCTCCGGGTGTTGACATCGCGCACCCCTTCGCCGCCGGCCGCCGGGCCCGGTACACCCGCCCCCACCAGCCCGGATGTGCCGCACCCGGCCCGCGCGCGGTGCCGGTCGCGCGCCCCGGGGATCCCCCGCACGCCGTCCGCCACCCGACCCCACCCGCCCCACAGGACCCACCAACCCCAAAGGGAATCCGGGCCTCCGGCCGGAACCCGGCTTTGCGAGCGGCCGTTCGGTGGCATAGGTTTCGACCGCCGCCGATGCGCCGCCACGACCCTGACCGCCCCTCATCTCCGAGGCGGGCGGCGGGCCGAGGAGCCGACGGCCCTAACGCACAGGGGGAGGCCCGCCATGCCGAGTGCCCGCGACCGCGCGTCGCGCGGGCGGCGAGGACGGACGGCCGGCGCCGCGCACCAGCGGCCCGCGGCCGACCCCGCCCTTCGCCCCCAACGGCAGGGCGGTGCGCGGCCGACCCCGTTCCACGCCACCGGACACCCGAGGAACAGTCAGTTGCGCACCACCAGAGTCGTCACCGCCACCGCCGCCGCCCTCGTCTGCCTGGGCGCGCTCAGCGCCTGCGGGCCCGACAACGGGGACGGCGGCCAGACCGCCCTCCCCGCCGCGGCCCCCACGCCCAGCACCAACCCCACCAAGCCCGCCGGCTCCGACAAGGGCATCCCGGACAAGGCCTGGATGGACACCAAGAACATCCCGATGGACGAGAGTTACCACTACACGCCGCTGGCGGCCAACGCCAAGCAGGTCTCCGGGCCGGTCCAGTTCAAGGGCCTGGAGCTGTGCCGCGCCGCGATCGCCAAGGACGACGAGCCGTTGTTCACGGGCACCGCCGCCGCGAAGTCCGAGGTCGGCTTCGGCGGGGACCGCTGGGCGGCCCAGCAGACCCTGCTGTTCCACGGCGACCCGGTCCACAGCAGCGCCGCCAAGCAGTCCACCAACATGGCCGAGGCGCGCCTGGCGGAGGCGCTCAAGTCCTGTGCCAAGACCGCGCCCGGCGCCACCGTGAAGGTCGAAAGCGCCCCGGACGCGCCGTACTTCGCCGCCGTCCTGACCGTCCCGCAGGCCGACGGCGGCACCGTCACCCTGCACGAGTACGTGGTCGGCGACGGCGGTACGGTCAGCGAGCTGGCCGTCTGGGCCACCACCAAGGCCGGCGCCCAGCCCAAGGACGCCTGGAAGGCCCCCGAGGACAAGGCCGTCGGCACCGGCATGACGGCGGCGATGTGCGAGGCGCTCCCCGGCTGCGACGGGCGCTGACGTCCGGCGCGCGCCCGGTCCGCCCGACCCCTCCCGAGGACCGGGACGGGGGCGGACGGACCGGGCGGCCCGATCAGATCAGGCCCGGGCTCACAGCCCCAGGACGCTGAGCGCGGTGGTCCAGTCCTTCGCGATCGCGGCGCGCGCGTCGTCGAGGCCGGCCCGGCCGCCGCAGACCGCGTTCTTGAGCTTGGTCTCGACGGAGTCCTTGCTCTGCGCCGGCTGGCTGCCGTAGCGCGGCTCGGGCCACAGGTTGGCCGGGTCGCGCGGGGCGCCGCCGAGCTCCAGCGGGACGAGGTGGTCCTCCTCGTAGTCCGCCGTGCTGGTGTCCGCGTAGCCGTAGGCCGCGATCTGCTGCACCTTCAGCGCGTTGGTGTAGCTGGTCGGCGGGCGGACGGTGGCGGTCCAGCCGGAGACGCAGATGGTCTGGCCGATGGTCGCCTGGGTGACGTCCGGGTTGTACGCACCGGGGGTGCAGGACGGGTCGGGCAGCGGCAGGTACGCCTGCGAACAACTCGCCGCGAGCGTACGGGCCTTCTGGGCGGTGCCGTGGGCCGGGGCGGCGGCCTGCGCGGTGCCGGCGGCGAGCCCGGCGGCGGCGAGGGCGGCCGCCGAGGCGGTGACGGTGAGACGGTGACGGAGCATCATGGGGGAAGCACTCCTGGTCCGGCCCGGCCTCTCGCCGGGCGACTGTGCTCATGACAGCACCACCCGGCCGACCACCGTCAGATCCGTGACGTGAACGCCTGGTGACCGCGTCTCCACAACCGCGCCCCGACGAGCGCCCCGCGCGAAGACCCCGCGCGAGCGCCCCCCGTCTCCCCGCCCCCGCCTCCCGGCCGTGCGGTCAGCCCCGCAGGACCGCCAGCTCGACCTCCCGGCCGACCAGGCCGCCGGGCACCGGAAGCGTCACCCCGGAGGGCTCGAAGCCGGCCTTCCGGTACATCGCCTCGGCCCGGGGGTTGTCCTCGTGGACGAACAGCCGCACCCGCTCGATCCTGGGCCCGGTGAGCGACCACGCCCACTCCTGGAGGGTCCGGATCAGGTCGAGCGCCAGCCCGGTGCCCCGCGCCTCCGCGCGGACGAACACCCCGACCACGTGCACCTGGTCGACCTCGACGACGTCTCCCGCCAGGGCGCCGTTCCCGCCGGCCGGCTCGACCACCCCGGTCATGCTGCCGAGCCAGCGCCCGTCCTCGGCCTCCGCGATGTACTGCGCCACGTGCGGGTCCGTCGCCGCCCGGGTCGTGCGGTCCTGCCAGAACTCGTCGGGCTTGGTGACGGCCTGCTCGTAGACCTCCAGGAAGGCCACGGCCGCGACCGGGTCCCGCAGCGCGTCGAGGCGGAGGTCCCGGGCCCGCTGCCAGTCCTCGACCCGTACCCGTCTGATGATGATTCCGGTGCTCATCGCCTGATCATTCCATCGGCACCATTGGCCCGCGCAACCGATTTCCAAGGCCGCAGACCTCTAGCCCCGGGACGACTCCAGCAGCCGCGCCAGCAGCGCCGCCGGCCCCTCCGGCAGGCTGCCGTGGACGAGTTCGGTGCGGTGCACCAGCCGGGGCGCGGCGATCGGCGCGTACCCGACCCCGGGCGCCGCCGCGAGCACCGGCTCGGGCAGCAGGGTGAGCCCGTGCCCGGCCGCCACCAGCGCGAGCAGTCCGTGCAGGTCGGTGCCCTGG
>NZ_LFVW01000006.1:0-10333 GCF_001182915.1 Kitasatospora sp. MY 5-36 | reverse complement strand
CGGGCCGACCGCTCCTGCGCCAGCGCGTCCAGGAAGGTGTTCGCCGCCGCGTAGTTCGCCTGACCGGCACCGCCGATCAGGCCCGACACCGAGGAGTACACGACGAACGCGGCCAGCCCGGGGCACCGCTCCCGCGTCACCTCGTGCAACGCCCACGCGCCGTCCACCTTCGACCGCAGCACCTCCCCCAGCGCTTCCACACCCAGCGACACCAGCACCCCGTCGCGCAGCACCCCCGCCAGGTGGAACACGCCCGTCAGCGGACGCCGGGCCACCACCTCGTCGACCAGCACCCCCAACGCCACCCGGTCGGCCGCGTCACACGCCCGCACCTCCACAGTGCGCGCACCCAACTCCAGCAGCTCGTCCCGCAGTGTCGCCGCCCCGGGCGCCTCCACACCCCGACGACTCACCAGCACCAGGTGCCGCACCCCGCACGCCACCACCAGATGACGCGCCAGCAACGCCCCCAGCACCCCCGTCCCACCCACCAGCAGCACCGCCCCCTCCGGATCCAACGACACCGGGGCCCGGAATTCGCCCGGTGCCGTCCGGGTGAGCCGGGGGGCGAGCAGGGTGCCGTCGCGCAGGGCGAGTTGCGGCTCGCCGGTCGCGAGGGCCGCGGCCAGGACGCCGCGGTCCGGGTCGGTGTCGACGTCCAGGAGGACGAAGCGGTCCGGGTGTTCGGTCTGGGCGGAGCGCAGCAGACCCCACAGGACCGAGGCCGGCAGCGCGCTCACGCCCTCGTCGGGGGCGGTGGCGACGGCCCCGCGGGTGAGGACGACGAGGCGCGAGCGGGCCAACCGCCCCTCGGCCAGCCAGTCCTGCAGCACCTCCAGTGCGCGCTGGGCGACGGCCCGGGCCGCGCCGGGCACGTCCCGCCCGTCGCCCTCCGCGTCCAGGCAGGGGAGGATCACCGTGCCGGGCACCTCGGCGGCCCGGGCCAGGGCGGCCGGGTCGGAGTACGCCACGGCACCGGGGAGAGCGAGCACGTCGGCGGAGCCGAGCACGCCCCAGGAGTCTTCGGAGGAGGGCCGGACGGCGTGGCCGCCGAGTGCGGTCCAGTCCAGGTGGAACAGGTCGTCGTGAACCTCGGCCCCGACCCTGCCCTCGGTTTGCTGACTCATCGTCACTTCACCGATGCTCAGCACTGGTTCGCCCATCGCGTCCACCGCGAACACCCGCGCGGTGCCGGCTCCCGTGGGCGTCAGCGACACGTGCAGCGCGGTGGCACCGGTGGCGTACAGCTCGACGCCGGACCAGGTGCGGGGCGCACCGGTTCCGGCGAACGGTCGCAGTGCGGCGGCCAGCAGCACCGGGTGCACGCCGTACCCCACGGGGTCGGTGTGGGACGGGAGTTCCACATCCGCCCGGAGGACCTCGTGGTCCGGGCCCGTGGCGGCCGGCGCCGGCCCGGCGTCGACCGGGGTCTCGGTCAGTTCCCCGGTGGCGTGCCGGATCCAGGTTCCGGAAGCCCGCGAGAAGACGGCGAGGGAGCAGCGGCCGCGGCCCAGCGCCTCGACCACGACCTGCACATCGGTCGCGGTCCGTCCGAGGCTCAGGGGCGTCTCGACGGTCAGCCGCTCCAGCCGGTCGCACCCTGCCCGGTCGGCCGCGGCCAGCGCCAGTTCGAGCAGCACGGCGTGCGGAACGTCCGCGGCCCAGGGATGGGTCGTGGGCGAGAGCCGGCCGGTGAGCACCCAGCCGTTCCCGTCGGGCCGCTCGACCGCCGCGCCCAGCAGCGGGTGCCCCACCGTCTCCAGACCCGCCGAGGCCACGTCCGCGACGGCGGTGTCCTCCTTCAGCCAGTAGGACCGGCGCTGGAAGGCGTACGTCGGCAGCTCCACCGGCCGCGCCCCGGCGAAGAGCGGGGACCAGTCGACGGGCAGTCCGCCGGTGTGGAGGCGGGCCGCGTTCGTGAGGATCTGCCGGACGGCCCCGTGGTCACGGCGCAGGGAGCCCACGACGACCCGCTCGCCGCCGAGGGTCTCCTCGATGCCGGCGGTCAGGACGGGGTGCGGGCTGGATTCCACGACGAACCCGTGGCCGCCGTCGGCCGCGGCCTGGACGGCCTCCTGGAACCGGATCGGCCGCCGGAGGTTCTCGTACCAGTAGTCGGCGTCCAGCCGCGTGGTGTCGAGGGCGGTCGCGGTGACGCTGGAGTAGAAGGCGGTGTCGCAGGTCGTGGGGGTGATGCCGGCCAGCTCCGCCAGGAGCTGCTCACGCAGCGGCTCGACGCTCGCGGAGTGGGAGGCGTAGTCGACGTCGATGCGGCGGCTCACGATCCCGCGCGCCTCGCAGCGGGCCGTGAGCTGGTCGAGGGCCTCGGGGCCGCCCGAGACCACGGTCGAGGAGGGGCCGTTGACCGCGGCGATCTCGGCATGGCCGTCGACGGTGGCCAGCAGTGCGCGCACGTCCTCGACGGGGGCGGCGACGGAGACCATGCCACCGGTGCCCGCCAGGCGCAGCAGGGCCCGGCTGCGGATGGCGACGATCTTGGCCGAGTCGTCCAGGGACAGCGCTCCCGCGACGTGGGCGGCGGCGATCTCGCCCTGGGAGTGGCCCACCACCGCGTCGGGGCGCACGCCCAGGGAGCGCCAGACCGCGGCCAGTCCGATCATCACGGCCCAGAGGGCCGGCTGGACGACGTCGACCCGGTGCAGCGGGGGTGCGCCGTCACGGCCGTTCAGCACGTCGAGCAGGGACCAGTCGACGTACGGGGTCAGGGCCTGGTCGCAGGCGCGGAGCTGTTCCTCGAACGCCGGTGACCCGGCGAGCAGTTCCCGTGCCATGCCGGCCCACTGGGAGCCCTGGCCGGGGAAGACGAAGACGGTGCCGCGCCGACCGTCGGGGGGTGTGGTGGAGGGCGTGACGGTGACGTTGTCCGCCGTGCCGCCCTCGGCCAGGACGCGCAGCCCCGCGAGCAGCTCTTCACGGTCGGCGCCCGTCACGACGGCGCGCTGCTCGAACAGCGAGCGCTGCGCGACCAGCGACCAGCCGACGCTGCCCGCTCCGATCTCCGGGCGCTCCGTCAGGTGCTCCGCCAGCCGGCCCGCCTGCGCCCGCAACGCCTCCACCGACCGGCCGGACACCGCCCACGGCACCACACCATCAACAGGGCCATCGGGAGAGTTAGTTGGCTCTTCTGAGACCCCTTCCACGATCACATGCGCGTTCGTCCCACTGATCCCGAAGGACGACACACCCGCCCGCCGCGGCCGGTCCAGCTCAGGCCACTCCCGCGCCTCGGCCAGCAGCTCCACCCCGCCCGAGGACCAGTCCACATGCGACGACGGCACCTCCGCGTGCAACGTTCGCGGCAGCACCCCGTGCCGCATCGCCAGCACCATCTTCATCACACCCGCCACACCCGCGGCGGCCTGCGTATGACCGATGTTCGACTTCACCGACCCCAGCCACAACGGCACTTCGCGCCCCGCCCCGTACGCGGACAGCAAGGCCTGCGCCTCGATCGGATCCCCCAACCGCGTCCCCGTCCCGTGCGCCTCCACCGCATCGACGTCACCCGCCGCCAACCCGGCATCCGCCAAGGCCCCGCGCACCACCCGCACCTGCGCCCGACCACTCGGCGCCGTCAACCCGTTCGACGCACCGTCCTGGTTCACCGCCGAACCCCGCAGCACCCCCAACACCCGGCGCCCAGCCCGCCGCGCGTCGGAAAGCCGCTCCAGCACCAGCACGCCGCAACCCTCACCGAACCCCGTGCCGTCGGCCCCCTCACCGAAGGCCCGGCACCGGCCGTCCGGGGACAGACCGCCCTGTTTGCCGAGTTCGACGAGCGTGGACGGGCCCGCCATGACGGTGACACCGCCGGCCAGCGCCATCGCGCACTCGCCCCGCCGCAGCGACTGCACCGCCAGGTGCAGCGCCACCAGCGACGACGAGCACGCCGTGTCCACCGACACGGCCGGACCCTCCAGCCCCAGCACATAGGCCACCCGGCCGGACGCGACACTGGCCGTGTTCCCCGTACCGGCGTAGCCCTCGGCCTCGGCGGGGACGGAGGACAGCCGGGAGACGTACTCCCCGGAGATCAGCCCGGTGAAGACACCGGTCGCACTGCCCTTCAGGGTGTCGGGACGGATCCCCGCCCGCTCCAGCGCCTCCCACGACACCTCCAGCAGCAGCCGCTGCTGCGGATCCATCGCCTCGGCCTCGAGCGGCGAGACGCCGAAGAACCCCGCGTCGAACAGGTCCGCGTCGTGCAGGAATCCGCCGCTCCGGGTGGGGATCGAGCCGGGTCCCCGCGCGTCCTGGTCCCGGGCCGGGGCGCCGGAGCCGTCCAGGTTCCATCCCCGTCCCTCGGGGAAGCCGGAGATCGCGTCGCGCCCCTCCGACAGCAGCTGCCACAGGTCCTCCGGCGAGCTCACCCCGCCCGGGTACCGGCACCCCATGCCCACGATCGCGATGGGTTCGTGGGCCTTCTCCTCCAGTTCCCTGGTCTGCTGTCGTGCCTCGCGCAGGTCCGCCGTGGCGCGCTTGAGGTAGTCGCGGAGCTTGGCTTCGTTGGACATGGGGCTCACCTTTCCCTTACCTCAGCGCGACAGTTCGTTGTCGAGCGCGTCGAAGAGTTCGTCGTCGGTCACGTGGTCGAGGTCGTCGGCGGATTCGGCGGGTTCGTCCTGCTCCCGCTGCCAGGCGCGAAGGATCTGCGTCAGTCGGGTGGTGACCCTGGTGCGGTCCTCGCGCTCGCCGGCGAAGAGCTTCAACGCCTCCTCCATCCGGTCGGCGTCGGCGAGGATGCGCGAGACCGGGTCCGGTTGCTCGGGTTCGAGGGCCGCCAGGAGGTGGGCGGCCAGTTCGTCCGGTGTGGGCTGGTCGAACAGCACGTTGACGGGGAGCCTGAGCCCGGTGGCCGCGTTGAGCCGGTTGCGCAGTTCGACGAGGGTGAGGGAGTCGAGGCCGAGCCCCCGGAACTCCGCGCCGGTGTCGACGGCTCCGGGCCCCGGGTGGCCGAGGACGTCGGCGATCTCCTGGCACAGGAGCTCCGTCACGACGTCGAGGCCGCGCCCTCCGGCCGCCCCCGCGATCCGGTCGGTCCAGGTGGAGGCACCCGCCGTCCTCGGTGCCGTGGCCGGGGCCGCCGTACGCCGGGCCGGGGCGGAGACGAGGCCGCGCAGCAGCGGTGGCAGGTCGGCCACGGCGGCCCTCGCGTGCAGTCGCGCCGGGTCGAGCACCAGCGGTGCCACGGCCGGCTCGCTTCCCTGCCGCGCCTCGTCGAACAGCGCCATGCCCTGTTCGGAGGGGATCTTTCCGATGCCGTACCGCTCGAAGCGCTGGAAGGCCGTGTCGTCGAGGCCGGCGGTCATGCCGGACTCCTGCTCCCACAAGCCCCACGCCAGCGAGAGACCCGGCAGCCCCCGGGCCGACCGCTCCTGCGCCAGCGCGTCCAGGAACGTGTTCGCCGCCGCGTAGTTCGCCTGACCCGCGGTGCCCACCAGGCCCGACACCGAGGAGTACAGCACGAAGGCCGCCAGCCCGGGGCACCGCTCCCGCGTCACCTCGTGCAACGCCCACGCACCGTCCACCTTCGACCGCAACACCTCCCCCAGCGCCTCCGCATCCAGCGACACCAGCACCCCGTCGCGCAGCACCCCCGCCACGTGGAACACACCCGTCAGCGGCCGCTCGGCCACCACCTCGTCGACCAGCACCCCCAGTGCCGTACGGTCGGCCGCGTCACACGCCCGCACCACCACACTGCGCGCGCCCAACTCCAACAGCTCGTCCCGCAGTGTCGCCGCCCCGGGCGCCTCCACACCCCGACGACTCACCAGCACCAGGTGCCGCACCCCGCACGCCACCACCAGATGACGCGCCAGCAACGCCCCCAACACCCCCGTACCACCGACCACCAGCACCGCCCCCTCCGGATCCAACGACACCGGAAGGGTGAGCACGTTCTTGCCGGTGTGGCGGCCCTGGCTGATGTGGCGGAAGGCCTCCCTGCCCCGGCGGACGTCCCGGACGGTGAGCGGGAGGGGGGTGAGCGCGCCGGCCTCGAAGAGGCGCACGAGCTCGGTGAGCATCTCCTGGACGCGGTCCGCGTCGACCACCATGAGGTCGAACGCCTGGTAGGAGACGTCGGGGAGGGACGCGGGGTCCCTGACGTCGGTCTTGCCCATCTCCAGGAACCGGCCGCCGGGGCGCAGCAGGCGCAGCGAGGCGTCCACGTACTCGTGGGCCAGCGCGTTGAGGACGACGTCGAAGCCGCCGTCCTCGCCGAGCACCCGGCGGAAGCCCTGCTCGAAGAGGAGGTCCCGGGACGAGGCGATGCGCTCGTCCGGCAGGCCCATCGAGCGCAGCGTGTCCCACTTGCCGGGGCTCGCGGTGCCGAAGACCCGCGCGCCGAGGTGGTGGGCGAGCTGGACCGCGGCCATGCCGACGCCGCCCGCCGCCGCGTGGACCAGCAGCGACTGGCCCGGGGCCAGGGCGGCCAGGTCGGTCAGCGCGTAGTAGGCGGTCAGGAAGACGACGGGAACGGCCGCCGCCTGGGCGAAGGTCCAGCCGTCCGGGACGGTGACGAGCATCCTGCTGTCGGTGGCCACCACCGGTCCGAACGCACCGGGCAGCAGGCCCATGACCCGGTCGCCGGGCGCGAACCCGGTCACCCCGGGGCCGACCTCGGTGACCACGCCGGCGCCCTCGATGCCGAGCGGGCCCGCGTCGCCGGGGTAGAGCCCCAGGGCGTTCAGCGCGTCACGGAAGTTGAGGCCCGCGGCGCGGACGGCGACGCGCACCTCGCCCGGCAGCAGGGGGGCGAGCGCCTCGGGGCGGGGCCGGAGGGACAGCGTGTCGAGGGAGCCGCTGGCGCCCGGTTCCATCCGCCAGGCCGGCGCGCCCTCCGGGGGTGCGAGCAGCTCACGGGATGTCTGCCGGGTCAGCCGGGCGGCCTTCAAGGTGCCGTTGCGCAGGGCCAGTTGGGGCTCTCCGGTGGCGAGCGCGGCGGCCACCAGCCCGGGGGTCGGGTCGGCGTCGGCGTCGAGCAGGACGAAGCGGCCCGGGTGTTCGGTCTGGGCGGTGCGCAGCAGGCCCCACAGCACGGATGCGGCGAGGTCCGCCACGCCTTCGGCCGCTTCGACGGCCACCGCGTTCCGGGTGAGGAGAACCAGGGGCGCGGAGGTCCGGTGCTCCTCGGCCAGCCAGCTCTTCAGCAGGCCCAGGACCTCCCGGGCGGCGTCATGGGCCGCGGACGGCACCGCGTGCTCCGGCGCGCTCGCCGTCCACGGGAGGACGGCCACCTCCAGGTCCTCGACCGCACCGGACAGCGTGGTGAGGTCGGCGTGGCGGGTCACGCCCGGCAGGTCCGGGCCGCGCGTGCCGAGGACGGCCCAGCGGTCCATCGGCGGGTCCGTCGGCAGGTCCGGGGCCGGGCCGGCCGGAGCGGTGCCGACGGCCGGGTCCGGCACGGGCACCCAGTCCACGGCGAACAGCGGCGTACGGCCCCCGCCCGCCGCCGAGTAGGGGCGCAGGGTCAGCGCTTCGACGGTGGCGACCGGCGCCCCGGCGGCGTCGCAGACGGCCAGGGCCACGGTGTCGGTGCCGGTGGGCGTCAGCCGTACCCGCAGCGCGGTGGCACCGGTGGCGTGCAGTTCGGCACCGGACCAGGCGAACGGCAGCCGGAGCCCGGCCGCCTGGTCTCCCTCCAGGACGAGCAGGTGCAGCGCCGCGTCCAGCACGGCCGGGTGCACCCCGAAACCGGAGGGCTCCACGCCGGCCGGGAGCCCGACCTCCGCGTACAGCACGTCGCCGTCGCGCCAGGCGGCGCGCAGGCCCTGGAAGGTCGGCCCGTAGTCGTAGCCGCGGGCGGCCAGGGCCTGGTACGCGTCGGCCACGTCGAGGGGGGTCGCGTCCTTCGGCGGCCAGTCCGTCAGCGCGCTCCCGGTGCCTTCGGCCCCGGCGGCCAGCACGCCGGTGGCGTGGCGCCGCCAGGTGTCGTCGGAGCGCGAGAACACGGCCAGTGACCAGCGTCCTTCCTCCTCGGGGTCCAGCACCACGCGCAGGTCGGCCGGGGCGTCGGGGTGGAGGGACAGCGGGGCTTCCAGGGTGAGTTCGTCCAGCCGCCGGCAGCCGGCCCGGGCGCCCGCCGCGAGGGCGACGTCGAGCAGCGCCACACCGGGCAGCAGCACCTCCTCGCCGATGACGTGGTCCTCCGTCCAGGGGTGGGTCGTGGGCGACAGGCGGCCGGTGAACACCCAGCCCCTCCCCTCGGGCCGCTCGACCGCCGCACCCAGCAGCGGATGCCCCACCGTCTCCAGACCCGCCGAGGCCACGTCCGCGACGGCGGTGTCCTCCTTCAGCCAGTAGGACCGGCGCTGGAAGGCGTACGTCGGCAGCTCCACCGGCCGCCCGCCCGGGAAGAGCGGGGACCAGTCGGGCAGGTGGCCGATGAAGGCGGCCTGGGCGACCGCGGTGAGCAGGGAGCCGCTCTCCGGGCGCCGGGCCCGCAGCAGCGGCAGGGTGACCGCGTCGGTCCCGGCCGGCAGGCAGTCCGGGACCAAGCCCGTCAGGACACCGTCGGGGCCGAGTTCGAGGTAGGTCCCCACTCCGAGCCCGGCGAGGTGCTCGACCCCGTCGCCGAACCGGACGGCCCGGCGGATGTGGGACACCCAGTAGTCGGGGGAGCAGAGCTGCTCGGCGGTGGCCTCCCGCCCGGTCACGTTGGACACGACGGAGAGGACGGGGGCGCGGAAGGTCAGGCCTTCGAGAACGGTGCGGAACTCCTCCAGCGCGCTGTCCATGTGGGGAGAGTGGAAGGCGTGGCTGACCCGCAGCCGCCTGGTCCGGCGCCCCAGCGCCGCGAAGTGGTCCGCGACCTCGGTGGCGACCGCGGCATCACCCGAGACCACCACGGACCGCGGGCCGTTGACCGCGGCGATCCCCGCCAGGTCCTCGCGCTCTCCGAGGACCGTCAGGACCTCCTGCTCGGTGGCCTCCACGGCGATCATGGCGCCGTCGCCACGGGCGGCCTGCATCAGCCGTCCCCGCGTCGCCACCATGAGCGCGGCGTCCGGCAGGTCGAGCACGCCCGCGACATGGGCGGCGGCCACCTCGCCGACCGAGTGTCCGAGCAGGTGGTCGGGCCTGATGCCGTAGTGCTCCAGGAGCCTGAACTGCGCGGTCTCCAGGGCGAACAGGGCCGACTGGGCGTACAGGGTGCGGTCCAGGAGGTCGGCGTCCGTACCGAAGACGACGTCCTTCAGGGGGACGGGCAGGTGCGCGTCCAACTGCGCGCACGCCTCGTCGAACGCCTTCGCGAAGACGGGGAAGTCCCGGTGCAGTCGGCGGCCCATGCCGAGGCGCTGCGCGCCCTGGCCGGTGAAGAGCAACGCGAGCCTGTTCGAGCCATCGGGGAGCGTGGTGGAGGGCGTGACGGTGACGTTGTCCGCCGTGCCGCCCTCGGCCAGGACGCGCAGTCCGGCGAGCAGTTCCTCCCGGTCGGCGCCCGTCACGACGGCGCGCTGCTCGAACAGCGAGCGCTGCGCGACCAGCGACCAGCCGACGCTGCCCGCTCCGATCTCCGGGCGCTCCGTCAGGTGCTCCGCCAGCCGGCCGGCCTGCGCCCGCAGCGCCTCCACCGACCGGCCGGACACCACCCACGGCACCACATCATCAACAGGGCCATCAACGGGGGCAGTTGACTCCTCGGCGACCTCTTCCACGATCACATGCGCGTTCGTCCCACTGATCCCGAACGAGGACACACCCGCCCGCCGCGGCCGGCCCAGCTCAGGCCACTCCCGCGCCTCGGCCAGCAGCTCCACCCCGCCCGAGGACCAGTCCACATGCGACGACGGCACCTCCGCGTGCAACGTTCGCGGCAGCACCCCGTGCCGCATCGCCAGCACCATCTTCATCACACCCGCCACACCCGCGGCGGCCTGCGTATGACCGATGTTCGACTTCACCGACCCCAGCCACAACGGCACTTCGCGCCCCGCCCCGTACGCGGACAGCAAGGCCTGCGCCTCGATCGGATCCCCCAACCGCGTCCCCGTCCCGTGCGCCTCCACCGCGTCGACGTCACCCGCCGCCAACCCGGCATCCCCCAACGCCCCGCGCACCACCCGCACCTGCGCCCGACCACTCGGCGCCGTCAACCCGTTCGACGCACCGTCCTGGTTCACCGCCGAACCCCGCAGCACCCCCAACACCCGGCGCCCAGCCCGCCGCGCGTCGGAAAGCCGCTCCAGCACCAGCACGCCGCAACCCTCACCGAACCCCGTGCCGTCGGCCCCCTCACCGAAGGCCCGGCACCGGCCGTCCGGGGACAGACCGCCCTGTTTGCCGAGTTCGACGAGCGTGGACGGGC
>NZ_LFVW01000068.1:0-600 GCF_001182915.1 Kitasatospora sp. MY 5-36 | reverse complement strand
GGGTGTCGCGTGGTGGTGCTGACACGCTCGCGCTGGTTCAGGAGCTTGGGCGGCTCGGTGTGTCCGCTCCGCTGTGGGTGGTCACGCGGGGCGCGGTGCGGGCGGTCGCGGGTGATGTGGTGCGGCCGGTCCAGGCGCAGGTGTGGGGTCTGGGTGCCGTCGCGGCGCTGGAGTTGGCGGGCCGCTGGGGCGGGCTGATCGACTTGCCGGCTGCCGTGGACGCCCGCGTCGGTGCGCGGCTGGCGTCGGTCCTGGTCGGGGATGAGGACCAGGTGGCGGTGCGTGCGGGCGGTGTGGTGGCGCGGCGGTTGGTGCGCGCTGGCCGTCCGGTCGTGCGTGAGGCGTGGTCACCGCGTGGCTCGGTGCTGGTGACGGGTGGCACGAGCGGCGTGGGTGCGATCACCGCCCAGTGGGTGGCGGATCGTGGCGCGGCGCGGGTCGTGCTGACGTCCCGTTCGGGTCCTGGTGCCGCCGGTGTGGCGGAGCTGGCGGCCTCGATCGCGGCTCGGGGGACGGCAGTGGAGGTGGTGGCGTGCGACGTCGCCGACCGCGCCTCCGTGGCAAGCCTGCTCGACTCGATCGACGCGACCGGTCCGGTGC
>NZ_LFVW01000688.1:0-3326 GCF_001182915.1 Kitasatospora sp. MY 5-36 | reverse complement strand
CGGCCCACCGCGGGCCGTACCGGTCCGCCGCCCGGCGGACGAGGTCGGGGTCGGGGTCGAGCGGGGCCGGGGGCGTGGACGGGCTCCGGTCGGCGGCCTGCGCGGGCCCGCCCAGGGCCTGCGCGTAGGCCGTGGCGAGGTCCGCCACCAGGACGTCCTTCGACTCCCCGTCGAAGACCGCGTGGTGCACGACGGCGAGCAGCTCCGCCGCCTCACCGCGGCCGCGGTAGAGGGTGAACCGCGCCAACGGGCCCGCCTGGAGGTCCAACGGGCGTGCCGCGTCCTCGGCCAGCCGCTTCTCCCGGCTCTGCGCGCAGTCCTCGGAGGCGTCGACCACGTCGAGGACCGGGGCGGTGCCGGGCTCCGCGACGAGGCTCCCGCCGCGCTCCACGAACACCTGGGACAGGACGGGGTGCCGTGCCGTCACCGTCGAGACGGCACGGGCGAGGGCGTCGGCGTCGACCCGGTCGAAGGAGAGCAGGACGGGCATGTGGAACACCCCGTGGTGGCCGCCGAGGCGCTCGGTGACCCAGATGCCCCGCTGGAAGGGCGAGGCGTGCGGGGGGAGGGAGTGTGGCATGTGCGGCTCGATTCGGCAGTCGGTGAATGGTGCGTTCCCCGTGGCCGGGCGCCGACGTGGCCGACGCCGCGGATGCTCTGGCGACGCGGCCGACGGGCCGCCCCCCGGCCTCGACCTGCCCGGCCCGCAGATCCCCCCTGCGCACCGCCGGAGCGCCGTCGGTCCTCTCCCCGTCGAAGAGGCCGATCATGGTCCAGACCTGCCGAGAGGTTGGCAGAGAAGCCCTGCGCCGTCAAGGGTCGTTCCGACCCGTAGGAAAGACGTCATGAACGCGTCCAACCTGCGGGAATGCGACCACGGGGGCGGGCTTCTGATCGTTCGTCATCGTCTCAACGGGCGGCCGCTCCCGCCGTCGGCCTCCGGACCCCCGGAGCCCTCGCCGAATCGGGTCCGAGCCCTCGCCGCATCAGCTGAGCGCCCGCCGCCGGAGCGGCACAGCAGCCACCGCCGGATCAGCCCCGGGCCCCGCCGATTCGGCCCCGGGGCGCCGCCGGATCAGCCGAGCGGGCGGCAGAGCAGCGCGGCCGGGGCCCCGTACTGGAGGCGCTGCCAGGTGGACGCGACGCCGGCCAGGTACTCGCCGTCCGCGCACTGGCCCTTGTAGCGGCCCGGCGCCCAGTCGCTCGCCACCGAGCCGCCGGTGGCGGGCCGGTTGTCGCCCCGGTCGAACCAGACCGTGCGGCCGGTCAGCGGCAGCGGACCGGCCGCCGGGGCGCAGAGCAGGGCGGCCACGGCGTTGGCGCGCACGCTGTAGCCGACCGCGAAGCTGCGGTCGGGGCACTGGAGCTTGTCGTAGCCGGACGCCCAGTCCCCCGCGGTGACGTAGCGCCCGTCGGTGACGGTGGTCCAGTCGCCGCCGCCCACGGCCGGCTCGCCCGCGTCGGTGCACAGGGCCCGGCTGTCGCCGCGGGCGAGGGCGGTCAGGCGCAGGCCGTCCGGGCAGTCGCCCTTGCGGTTGCCGGGGCTCCAGTCCGGGCGGGCCAGCATCCGCCGGGAGAGGACCTGGTCGGCGTGGTCGAGGGCGAGCATGCTCCAGTGGTCGACGGCGGGCACCGGGCCGCTCGCCGACGGCGCGCCGACCAGCCGGGTCCAGTCGGCGGCCCGCCAGTCGCCGGGGTCGGTGAGGCCGGTCCGGGCGCCGTCCGGGCCGTAGGAGAGCAGCGCCCAGCTGTCCTGCGGCCGCCCGGCGGCGTCGGCCCAGCCGACCAGCGGCCAGACGGCGAAGTCGGTGTCGCCGCGCACCAGGATGTCGGTGAACGCGTGCAGCCAGGCCTGCTCCTTGGCGTCGGTCGAGCCCCGGCCGCCCGCGCCGAACTCGCTGATCCACACCGGGGCGGTGAAGTGCTGCCCGGCCCGGGTGACGAACAGCGCCTGGTCGTCCACCACCTGGGCGAGCTGTTCGGGGGTGAAGTCCTGGTAGCGCGGGTCACTGGTGGATCCCGGGCCGCTGCCGGCGCCGGTGTTGGCCGGGCCGGTGTAGCCGTAGAAGTGCGCGGCGTAGACCAGCTTGCCGGAGTCGATCAGGGTGTGGGAGAGGTTGCGCACGGGGGTGAGCATCGGGCGGCCGTGGCTGAACCCCGCGGCGGGGATGCCGTACCAGTTGATGCCCTCCATGACGACCAACAGGTCCGGGTCGGCCCGCAGGACGCGGTTGCCGGCCTCCTCGAAGGCGGCGTACTCGTCGTGGGCGTCGCCGAGGCCCCAGTTGGGGTCGTCCCAGACGTCCCGGCGGACCTCGTTGCGCAGGTCGACGCCGACCACCCGCTTGTCGGCCTTGTAGCGGTTCACCATGAACAGCCAGTCGTCCTCCCACTGCGCGGTCGACTGGCCGCTGTTCCAGCGCTCGTTGCCGTCCAGGCCGCAGCAGAAGCGGTAGCTGGTGGTGTGGTTGTTGAGGATCACCGCGAAGCCGTCGGCGGTCAGCGCGGCCACCACGGCGTCGAACACCTGGAGCGGGGTCCGGCCGCGCAGCTGCGGGTTGGCGGCGACGGCGGCGTCCGGCACGGGGGCGGTGTCGTGGATCATCGCGTTGGCGAACGGCAGCCGGACGCTGTTGAGGCCCAGCCCGTGGAAGTCGGCCAGCAGCCGGGCCACCGGCACCCGGTCCAGGCCCAGCGGGAGGTTGTGCGACACCTGGCCGGCCTGGTTGTTCGCCGGGTCGTCGGCGTTCCCGCTGCCCTGCCAGGTGCCCTGGGCTCCGGCCCAGTTGGCGGCCTTCAGCTTGAAGCGGTCGCCGTCGGCGTCGACGATGTAGCGTCCCCGGGTGCTCAGCGGGCCGGTCCAGGACGCGGCGAGCCGGGCCCCGGCCCCGCCGTCCGGCGCCGCGATGCCGGGGCCCGCCGCCAGTACGGCGAGCACCGGCAGGGCCGCGACCAGGGCGAGCAGGCGCGCCGCGAGACTCTTCATCGTCATCCCCGCTGTGGTGAGGTGGCTCGGGCCGTCACCGGGCGCTCGGCGCGCCGTCGGCGAGAACGACAATATGACGGAACCTCATGTTCCGGGAGGGTGCGTACGGCGGCGCTTCCCCGGCCCCCCGCTTCAGTCCTCGCTGCCCTCCCCCGGGCCGTCCTCGGCGCGCTGGTCCTCGGTGCGCCCGGCCCGCCAGTAGCCCATGAAGCAGACCGCGCGCCGGTCCATCCCCCGCTCGCCGACCAGGTGGCGGCGCAGCTCGCGCACCGAGGCCGCCTCGCCCGCGATCCAGGCGTACGGCCGCCCGTCCGGCAGGTCGGCGGCGCGCACCGCCCCG
>NZ_LFVW01000687.1:0-2512 GCF_001182915.1 Kitasatospora sp. MY 5-36 | reverse complement strand
GAGCGGCGGTGGAGCCAGACGGTCTCGACCCCGGCGCGCTGGGCCGGGAGGTAGGCCTCCTCGGCCGGCCCGTCCACCTCGGCGAAGATCCGGACCGGCAGGTGCGCGGGCAGTTCCTCCAGGATCGCGGCGATGGCGGGCAGCGCCGACTCGTCCCCGGCCAGCAGGACCCAGCCGGGGTCGGCGGGCAGCCGGAACTCCACGCCGCCTGCCTCCTCGACGGCCGGTCCGCAGACCACCACCCGGTCGCCGGGCGTGGCCGTGGCGGCCCACCGGGAGCCCGGGCCGAGGTCCCCGTGCACGGCGATGTCGATGTCGATCTCGTCGGGGTCGCGGCGTTGGCCGCGGACGGTGTAGGTGCGCAGCACCGGGCGCACCCGCGGGTCGGCCTCCCGCCAGCTCTGGTACCAGCCGAAGTCGCCGTCGCCGGGCGGGATCAGCGGCTCGGACTGCCCGGGGAGCGGCAGCAGCAGCTTGATCCGCTGGTCGAGGCCGCCGTTGACGAACCCGGCGAGGCTCTCACCGGTGAGCGTGACGCGGACCAGGTGCGGGGTGAGCGTGGCGGTGCGGGCGACGCGCAGGGGGAAGAGCGCGAAACGGGCGGGAGCGGTGACGGTGGACAGGGCGGGCTCCTTCCAGCGAACGGGCGGACGCCGCGGCCGTGCCGGTCCGTACGTCCTCGACGCGCACCGCAGCTTAGGTGAGGCTAACCTAAACTCCGCGTCGTGGACAGCCGCCCTGGCTCACCGCCCTGGTCCGCCGTCAGTCGCCGCTCCCGTCAGTCGCCGCTCCCGGCCGCCACCGGGTCGGTGATGCCGCCGGGCGAGGCCTCGCCCCGGACGTCCCAGCCGGCCAGGCGGGCCGCGGGCTCGTAGACGGACTCGTAGAAGTCCAGCACCACGGCACGCGCGTCCTCCCGGCCGCGGACCTCGTCGTACGGCAGGACCGCCAGGTGGCTGCCGCTGCGCTCGACCCAGCGGGCGGCACCGGGCCGGAGCGGGCTGTCGGCCAGGCCGGCGGGCTCGGGGGCCGCGTAGGAGGAGAAGGCCGGGTTCGGGAAGGAGTCGTCGCCGAACCAGAAACCGGAGCTCACGACCTCGCGGGAGTAGGCCTCGCGGGTCACCGGGTCGACGGTCCTCGGCTGTTCGATCACCCGCCCGGAGAACCGGGTGACGGCGATGTCGAAGGTGTGCCAGAAGTGGTGCACCGGGCTGATCTTCCCGCAGAAGCCGGCGGCGAACTCCTCCAGGAGCAGGTTGACCTGGCTCAGCACCTGCCAGTAGCGGTTGACCCAGAACGGGTCGTAGGCGGCGTGCTCGGTGTCCTCGGTGAACGGCCGGCCGGCGTCGGGCAGGTCGAACGGGAACGGGTGCGAGACCGTGACCGGCACGCCGACCGCCGCGAGGGAGTCGAGCGTACGGCGGTAGAACGACGCCACGGACTGCCCGGTGAGCGGGAACGAGGCCGTGCGGCCGTCCGAGGAGGAGCCCACCAGCCGGTGGTCGACGAAGTCGAAGTCGACGCAGAAGGTCCCGCCCCCGTCCAGCACCGCCATCGGGCGGGTGGTGATGCCGCGCCCGGTGAGGTGGTAGGGGACGTTCCACCAGTGGTTGCGCCGCACGCTGCACGCCAGGCGGATCTTGCCGACGACCTGGGCGAAGCGGTGGACCGTCGCCTTGGAGTCCTGCCACTGGGCCAGCGGGATCGGGGGGAACAGCTCCATGAGGGCCACGCTAGGCCGGTGGGGGCCGCCCCGCATCCGCACCCGGGCGTCGCACGGCCTCGGCCGGCGCGCCCCGCCGGGGGGACGCGCCGGCCTCGGTCCGAGCTTGTTCCGGACCCGTCAGAGGGCGCGCGCCCTCGTCCAGGCGGCCTCGCGCAGCAGCCGCAGCCCGTTGAGGCCGACGATCACGGTCGAGCCCTCGTGGCCGAGCACGCCCAGCGGCAGCGGGAGGGTGGCGACCAGGTCCCAGACCACCAGGGCGGTGATGAACACCGAGGCGATCACCAGGTTCTGCACCACGAAGGACCGGGCCCGCCGGGAGAGCGCCACCACGGCCGGGACGGTGGCCAGTTCGTCACGGACGATCACCGCGTCGGCGGTCTCCAGCGCCAGGTCGGAGCCGGCCCGGCCCATCGCGATGCCGGTGTGGGCGGCGGCCAGCGCGGGCGCGTCGTTGACGCCGTCGCCGATCACCAGCACCTTCCGTCCGGCCGCCTCCTGCTCCCGGACGGCGGCGACCTTGTCCTGCGGCAGCAGCCCGGCCCGGACGTCGGTGATGCCGACCTCGGCGCCCAGGTGGGCGGCCGCGCGGGGGTTGTCGCCGGTGAGCAGCATCGGCGCCGTACCCGTGAGGGCCGTCAGCGCGGCGACGGTGTCGGCGGCGTCCGGGCGCAGCCGGTCGGCGATGCCGAGCACGCCGACCGGGACCCCGTCCGCCTCGACCAGCACGGCGGTGCGGCCGGCCTCCTCCAACTCGGCCGCCAACTCGCCGCACCGGTGGACGGATCC
>NZ_LFVW01000686.1:0-5946 GCF_001182915.1 Kitasatospora sp. MY 5-36 | reverse complement strand
GGAGGAACTGCTGACGGCGACGGCGGCGGTGCTGTCGGGGCTGCCGGGGCGCTGACCCGACTCCTGGCACGGCCGGGAGGCCGGAAACGCCGAGGGGCGGCACCCGTACGGTCACGGGTGCCGCCCCTCGGCGGTGCTGCTTCGCGCGCTAGATGATCAGGCTGAGCGGCATGATCAGGGCGATCGCGACCACCGAGATCACCGTCTCCATCACCGACCAGGACTTCAGCGTCTGCCCGACGCTCATCCCGAAGTACTCCTTCACCAGCCAGAAGCCGGCGTCGTTGACGTGCGAGAGGAACAGCGAACCGGCGCCGATCGCGAGCACCAGCAGGGCCGCGTGGGTCGAGGACATGTTCGCGGCGAGCGGGGAGACGATGCCGGCCGCGGTGATCGTGGCGACCGTCGCCGAGCCGGTGGCCAGGCGGATCAGCACGGCGATCAGCCAGCCGAGCAGCAGCGCGGAGATGTGCCACTTGCCGGACCACTCGCTGACCGCGTTGCCGACGCCCACGTCGATCAGGGTCTGCTTGAAGCCGCCGCCCGCGCCGACGATGAACACGATGCCGGCGATCGGGCCGAGCGACTTGCCGACGGTGTCGGAGACCCGGGCCTTGTCGAAGCCGGCCGCCTTGCCGAGCGTGACCATGCCGAGCAGGGTCGCGGCGAGCAGCGCGATCAGCGGGGAGCCGATGAAGTCGAACACCCGCTGGCCCAGCGCCTTCGGGTTGTCGATCACCACGTCGGCCAGCGCCTTGCCGAGCATCAGCACGACCGGCAGCAGGATGGTGGCCAGCACCGCGGCGAAGGAGGGGGTGCGGTCGTGCTTGGCCGTCTCCTCGGGGGCGGTGGCCGCCGGGATCTCCAGCGGGCCGACCCAGCGCTCGGCCACCCGGGCGAACAGCGGACCGGCGATGATCAGGGTCGGGACGGCGATCAGCAGGCCGAGCGCCAGAGTGATGCCGAGGTCGGCCTTCAGCGCGTCGACGGCGACCAGCGGGCCCGGGTGCGGGGGCACCAGGCCGTGCAGCACCGACAGGCCGGCCAGGGCCGGGATGCCGACCCGCATCAGCGGCACGTTGCCGCGGCGGGCGACCAGCAGCACGATCGGGATCAGCAGGACGACGCCGACCTCGAAGAACAGCGGCAGGCCGAGCACGGCCGCGATCAGCGCCATCGCCCAGGGCAGCGCCTTGTTGCCGGTTCGGGAGAGCACGGTGTCGGCGATGATGTTGGCGCCGCCGGAGTCGGCGAGCAGCTTGCCGAGCATCGCGCCGAGGCCGATCAGCAGGCCGACGCTGGCGACGGTGGAGCCGAAGCCCGTCGAGAAGCTGCTGAGCAGCTTGTCGAAGGGGGCGCCCGCGACGGCGGCCAGCAGACCGGAGCCGAGCGTGAGGGCGAGGAACGGGTGCAGCTTCAGCTTGGTGATCAGTACGACGATCGCACCGATGCTGAGCAGCACCGCGATCAGCAGCTGGGAGTCGCTGCTGGTGTGCGGCAGGGCCGGTGGGGCGGCCGCCAGCAGAGTGGGGGCAATGCTCACGCGAGGTCTCCATTGACGGGCCGCAGCAGCGCCACGGCCATCTCGACGAGTTCTTCGGGGGACGGGCCCACGTCCAGGGCGGCGCCGCGCTCGTCCGCACCCAGGGGCTCCAAGGTGGCGTACTGGGAGTCGAGCAGCGACGTCGGCATGAAGTGGCCGGTGCGGTGGGAGAGCCGGTCCTCGACCAGCTCGTGACCACCGCTGAGGTGCAGGAAGAAGGCACCCGGGGCGTCCGCGCGCAGGATGTCGCGGTAGCGGTGCTTCAGCGCCGAGCAGGTCACCACGCCGCCGGTACCGGCCTCGGCCCGCTCCTTGAGCCAGGCGCCGATGGCGCGCAGCCAGGGCGCGCGGTCCTCGTCGTCCAGCGGGATGCCGGCCGACATCTTGGCGATGTTGGCCGGCGGGTGGAAGTCGTCCGCCTCGGCGAAGGGGAGAGCGAGGCGGTCTGCCAGCAGGCGGGCCAGGGTGGTCTTGCCGACGCCCGAGACGCCCATCACCACGATGGTGAGGGGGGACTGCGGGAAGTCGTGGTTCTCGACGCTGAGAGCCATGGGGTGGTGCTCCTTCGTTGCCTGGCCGCCACTATCGCCTCAAAGATATGACGTATTCAAGTGGCGGAAACCAAATCGTCATACTTTTGCGGTGTGGTCTGGGTCGCAGGACGCCACGACCCGGACCGCGGGGCGGCACGACCCGGACCGCGGGGCGGCACGACCACCGCCACAGGGCGACGTGAACGCGCGCGGGGCGGGCGTCTACCCTGGGCGGATGGAGATCCAGGGGCTGCCCGGGCGGCTGCTTGACGAGCTCGGACCGGCGATCGCGTCGGGGGAGGTCCCCGAGGGGGCCGTGCTGCGCGGCGAGGAGCTGGAGCACCGGTTCGGGGTCTCCCGGACGGTGGTCCGGGAGGCGGTGCGGATCCTGGAGGGGATGCGCATGGTGGCGTCCCGGCGACGGGTCGGGATCACCGTGCAGCCGAAGTCGGTCTGGGACGTCTTCGACCCGATGGTGATCCGCTGGCGCCTGGCCGGCTCGGACCGGCCCGCCCAGCTGCGCTCGCTCGGCTCCCTGCGGGTGGCCGTCGAACCGGCCGCGGCCGCGCTCGCCGCCACCCACGCGAGCGACGACGACCGGCGCGAACTCAGTTCACTGGCCGTGGATCTGACGGTCACCGCGCGGGCCGCCGACCTGGCCACCTTCCTCGAACACGACATCGCCTTCCACTCCCTGGTGCTGCGCGCCTCCGGCAACGAGATGTTCGCCCACCTCGGGGACACCGTCGCGGCGGTGCTCACCGGCCGGACCGAGTACCATCTGATGCCCGATCAGCCGGAGTCGTACGCGATCCGGCTGCACCGCGAGGTCGCGGAGGCGATCTGCGCCAAGGACGCCGGCCACGCCGAGCGGGCGATGCGGACGATCGTCAGCGGCGCGCTGGAGGAGCTCAACGCCCAGCTGGACTGAACCGGGGCGCCGGGGGCGCCTGCCAGGCCTGCCGGGACGGCAATGACGGCCCGGATGGCACGGTTTGGCGGCAGTTCGGCGGTTATGGAGGCATAGTCCTGGTTCGGCGGGGCAGAGTGAGCCGAGGGGGCGCGTTTCGTGTGCGCCCGTTCCGTATGCTTCACCGAACACGCGCCACGCGCCTGGGGGTCGCTCGATGTCCGTGCCACGCCGCCGCCGTCGCCGCCTACCCGACGAGGTACGCGCCGCCGCAGTCCGGGCGGTGCTCTGCCTGTCCTTCACCCTGGTCGGCGTCGTGGTGGCGACGCTGGCCTCGTACGCGGACAGTTGGCTGCTGACGCCCGCGCTGCTGGCGATGGGGCTGGGGGTGTTCGGCACCATGTGGTGCCTGGTGGAGATCCTGATCTCCCGCCAGGTCGCGGCCCAGCGGATGCAGTCGCCGGGCTCCGCGCACCCGATGGCGGGCAGCCGGGCGCCCTCCGAACCGCTGGCCGCGCGGCCGTTCCCCCGGCCCGGCTCGTCCTCGGTGTACCGGCAGCCGTACGAGTCGCCGCAGCCGCAACCGCAGCCGTACGGGCCGGGGCGGCAGCAGCCGCAGCCGTACGGGTCGGGGCAGCCGCCGTACGGGAACCAGCAGCCGCCCCGACCGCCGTACCAGCAGCCCTACCAACCGCCGCGGCAGCCACCGCAGCAGCCACCGCGCCAGGCCCGGGTGCAGCCCAACCACCCGTAGCACCAGGCGGATCGGTCAGTCCCGGAGCGGCAGCGCCCGGTAGTGGGTGGTGAGCCGGCGGTCCTCGTCCAGGACGTGGAAGGCCAGCATCGGCGGGTGGTCGAAGGAGATGCCGGGCCCGCCCTCGAAGGGCAGCGTGACGGTGGAGACCACGCCGGGCGCGATCAGCAGCGGCAGGCCGGCGAAGGCGGTGGCCGCGGAGGTGTGCGCGTGGCCGCAGAACAGGGCGGCCACCCGGGGGTGGCGGCGCAGCACCCGCTCCAGCCGCTCCTCGCCGAACTGGCGGATCGGGTCGACGTACGGCAGGTGCAGTTCCACGGGCGGGTGGTGGAAGGCCACCAGGGCGGGCAACTCGGTGCGGCCGGAGGCGAGTTCGGCGTCCAGCCAGTCCAGCGTCGGCTCGTCCAGCAGGCCGTCGTGCTGCCCGGGTATCGAGGAGTCGAGCATCAGCACGTCGGCGCCCGGCAGTCGGTGCACCCGGTTGACCGGCCCCTCCCCCGGCGCCTCGCCGAGCAGCACCTCCCGGTACGGCGACCTGGAGTCGTGGTTGCCCGGACAGGTGAACACCGGGTGCCGGGAGACCAGGACCTCGGCGACCTGCCGGTACTCCTCCGGCAGGCCCTGGTCGGCGAGGTCGCCGGTGACCAGCACCGCGTCCAGCGGGCCGGGCAGGGCGTCGAGGTACGCCATCACCTGCTCGGCCCGCCGGCGGGCACGCTTGCCGTCGTCCCGGCCGTGGTCCTGGCCGAGGTGGATGTCACTGAGGTGCGCGATCGTCAGCATGGCGATCACGCTAGCCAGTTCACGGCTGGGCGGGAACCTCCGCGGGGCGCTTGAACATCCGGGTGGCGGTGATCTCGCCGTGGATGGTCGGGCCGTCCGGGTCCGGCGCGGCGGGCAGGCCCGGACGCAGGTGCTCCTCGACCGAGATGTACTTGAGGCCGGCCCGCAGGTCGGCGTCGTTGCGCAGGCGGATCACCAGCGGGAACTCGGCGAGCGCGGTGGTGTCGAACAGGCCGGTGGTGTAGATCAGCTGGACGCCGAGCGCGTCGGCCACGGCCCGCTGGAGCTCCAGCAGGTAGGTGGCGTTGGCGCGGCCGATCGGGTTGTCCAGGAACAGCGTGCCGGCGTGCCGCAGTTGGGACTGGCCGCGGTCGTTGGCGCGCAGCGCGGCCATCGTGCAGTACAGCGCGATGGCGGCGGTGAGCAGCTGGCCGCCGGAGAAGACGTCGGACATCTGGCCGACGCTGACCCGCTCGGCGCGCAGCACCGCGTCGGGCTTGAGGATCTCGACGCTGACGCCCTTGGGGCCGATCGCGGCGGCGACCCCGCGCAGCAGCAGGGACATGCCGTCGCGGCGCAGGTCGCTGTTCTTCCTGACGGCGGCGCGGGTGGCCTCGTCGATGACCTCGCCCAGGCGCTCGACCAGGGTGGCGTGGTCCGGGTCCTCGAAGCGGATCCGGAGGAACTCCTGGCCGGACCACTCCCCCAGGCCCTCGGGCAGCCGGGAGAGCCGCTGGGCGGCGCGCAGGGTGGTGAGCGAGGACTCGACCAGGCCGCGCAGCCGGTCCACGATCGAGCCGCGGTTCTTCTCCAGCTGGGCGAGCTCGTCGGTGAGCACCCGCAGCCGGGGCGCGAAGGCGGTGGCCCAGGCGGCGGCGTGCTCGGGCAGCGCGGAGGCGGGCAGTTCGCGGATCTGCTGGCGGGCGGGGGTGCGGACGGCCTCGTAGCGGGCCGCGTTGGCGTGCCGGACCAGGGCGTCGGCGGTGTCGCGGACGGCGAGTTCGGAGGAGGACAGTTCACCGGCGGCGGTGCGCAGGGCGCGGCGGGCCTCGGTGGCACCGGTGCGGGCCTCGGCCAGCGAGCCCAGGTACGGCTCGACCGGGTCGTCCGGGTCCTCCTGGTGGTCGCGCAGGCCGTCGCGGAGCTGGCCGGCCAGCTCGTCGAAGTCGGCGGCGGACGCCTGGGCGGTGTCGAAGGTCCGCTGGAGGTCGGCGTGGGCGGTGCGGGCGGCGTCCAGGGCCTCGCGGCGCTCGGCCAGGCGGCTGGTGGCGGTGCGCAGCAGGGCCTGGGCGTGCTCCGGATCGGTGGGGACGAGGTCCTCGGGCAGCTCGGTGTGCGCCTCGCCGTCGGCGGGGGCGGAGCGCTCGGCCTCGCCGCGCAGCCGGCCGAGCTGCTCGCTGGCGGTGGCGGAGCGGGCCTCGAT
>NZ_LFVW01000685.1:0-3298 GCF_001182915.1 Kitasatospora sp. MY 5-36 | reverse complement strand
GGCCGCGGCCCGAGGACGGCCGCAGCCGGGGGACGGCGACGGGCCCGCGGCGGGGGAGCGGCCCCGGCCGCGGGCCCGGCACCGTACGCGGGATCAGGCGCCGGGCGTGCCGGGGGCGGCGGCCGCCAGCTCGTCGACGGTGCCGGACATGACGGTGCGCAGGTGGCGGGTGAGGTGCTCGGCGGGCCAGTGCCACCAGGCGAGGTCCAGCAGGCGGGCGATGTCGGCCTGGTCGTACCGCAGCCGGATCACCTTGGCCGGGTTGCCGCCGGCGACGGCGTAGTCGGGGATGTCGGAGGTGACGACGGATCCGGCGGCGACGACGGCGCCGTGGCCGATGCGCACCCCGGGCATGACGGTGACGCGGTAGCCGAGCCACACGTCGTGGCCGACGACGGTGTCGCCGCGCCCGGGCAGGCCGGTGATCAGGTCGAGGTGCTCGGCCCAGGAGCCGCCCATGATGGGGAAGGGGAAGGTGGAGGGCCCGTCCATCCGGTGGTTGGCGCCGTTCATGACGAACCGCACCCCGGTGGCGAAGGCGCAGAACCTCCCGATGACGAGCTTCTCCGGCCCGTAGTGGTAGAGCACGTTGCGGGTCTGGAAGGCCGTCGGGTCGTCCGGGTCGTCGTAGTACGAGTACTCGCCGACCTCGATCAGCGGCGAGGTGAGCAGCGGCTTGAGGAGCACCACCCGCGGCTGTTCGGGGAAGGGGTGCAGCACGGTCGGGTCGGGCACGGCGGGGATCACCAGGGGGCACCGCTCTCGTGTTGACGGGACATCAGGGGTTCCATGATCCATCGGACGGCGCGGCGGTCCGGCGGGTTTTCCCCGCACCGGCCGCCTTTCTTGATCAAATGACGTCAAGTTGTCTGTACAGCTCGGAGCCTCCTGACGGTCATCGGCCGGTCATCGGACACCACGGCCGCGTCCACCTCGGTCTCGTACACATAACGGGTCCGGTCCGAACCGCGCGGCCGGCCCCCGTACCGAACACTCGCGGTCCGTCAGCAAGGAGCCCCACCCCCATGAGTCCGAAGCCCGAACTGTCGCGCCGCAGCGTCCTCGGCGGCGCGGCGGCGGCCGCGGTGCTGTCCGCCCTCCCCATCAGCGTCCAGCAGGCCCTCGCCGCACCGGCCCGGCCCGGACGGCTGGCGGACATCCAGCACGTCGTGGTGTTCATGCAGGAGAACCGCGCCTTCGACCACTACTTCGGCACCCTGGCGGGCGTGCGCGGCTTCGGCGACCGCACCGCCGTACGCGGCGTCGACGGCCGCTCGGTGTTCCACCAGCCCGACCCCGGCCGCAAGGAGGGCTACCTGCTGCCCTTCGCGATGAACGCCGCCCACACCAGCGCCTACCAGCAGGGCGCGCCGTCCTTCGGCTACGGCGACTCGATGAGCGCCTGGAACGACGGGCGCGCCGACGGCTCCGTCACCCGCCGCTCCTCCGGCTGGCTCGGCCAGGGCTACTACGAGCCCGCCGACATGCCCTTCTACCACGCCCTCGCCTCGGTGTTCACGGTCTGCGACGCCTACTACTCCTCGACGCAGTGCAACACCAACACCAACCGCGACCACGCGATGACCGGCACCAGCGGCGGCACCGTGCGGGACACCCCGGTGACCGACAACACCGAGATCCCCGGCGGCTACGAGTGGACCACCTACGCCGAGCGCCTGGAGAAGGCCGGCGTCAGCTGGAGGACCTACCAGGCCCTCGACAACTTCGACGACAACGCCCTCGCCTGGTTCACCCCCTTCGTCAAGGCCAAGCCCGGCGAGCCGCTGTACGAGCGCGGCATGCGCGCCGTCGGCGACCCGGCCAAGGCGAAGGACCCGTTCGCCATGGGCGACGCCCTCGTCGAGGCCTTCACCGCCGACGTCCAGGCCGACCGCCTCCCGCAGGTCTCCTGGATCGTCGCCCCCGCCGCCCTGTCCGAGCACGCCAACTACGCGCCGCCGAACGGCGAACACCTCACCGCCCGGCTGCTCTCCGCGCTCGCCGCCAAGCCCGAGGTGTTCCAGAAGACCGTCTTCATCCTCAACTACGACGAGCACGGCGGCTTCTTCGACCACCAGCTGCCTCCAGCTGCCGCCCGTCCCGCCGCTGGCCGACGGCCGCGGCAAGTCCAACGTCCCGGTCGACGGCGAGGTCGTCGTCCGCGTCGCCAAGGGCGGCTCCACCTACCACCGGGTGGTGGGCCAGGACGGGAAGTACCGGGTCAAGGCCGCCGACGGCACCCTCGGCTGGTCCGCCACCCTCCCCGCCGGCGAGACCCTGGTCTCCGGCCCCTACCCGATGGGCCTGGGCGTCCGGGTGCCGATGGTCGTCGTCTCCCCGTGGACCCGCGGCGGCGTCGTCGACTCCACCGTCTACGACCACACCTCCGTCCTGCGCTTCCTGGAACAGCGCTTCGGCGTCCAGGAACCCAACATCAGCCCCTGGCGGCGCGCCGTCTGCGGCGACCTCACCAACGTCTTCGACTTCTCCGGCCGCAACCCCGCCTGGCCGCAGCTGCCCGACACCAGCGGCAACCGCCGCAAGGTCGACGACACCGGCAAGCTCCCCGCCCCCACCGTGCCCAGCCCGCAGACCTTCCCCCAACAGCAGCGCGGCACCCGCTCCTCCCGCCCCGCCCCCTACAACCTGCTGGTCAAGCCCCGCCTCAAGGGCGACGAACTCACCCTCGACTTCGTCAACCAGGGCCGCCAGGGCGCCGTCTTCGCCGTCTACCCCGCCCCCGGCGAGGCCCCCAAGCACTACACCGTCGCCGCCAGGAGCCGCCTGTCCGACGTCTGGAAGGTCGGCCCGGCCGGCTACGACCTGCGCGTCCACGGCCCCGACGGCGCCCTGTGGCACCTGCGCGGCGACACCGCCTCCGGCTACGAGGTCTCGCTCTCCGAGGAGGGCGGCGGCAAGGTGCTGGAGGTCGACGTCATCAACCGCTCGCGCACCGCCCAGACCTTCCTCGTCGGCGACCTCGCCTACGGCGACGGCTTGCGCGAGGTACGGGTCGCGGCCGGCGACGACCGCACCGTCAACCTCAAGGTCGGCCCCGAGGGCTGGTACGACGTCGCCGTCGCCGTCCAGGGCGACCTCGCCTTCCGCCGCCGCATCGCAGGCCGCTTCCCCTGGGACGACCGCACCGTCACCGACCCCGCCCTCGGCCTGGCCGACCCCCTCACCGTCGACCTCGCCCTCGGCGCCGCCTCCACCACCATCGACGAACCCGTCCTGCTGCCCGGCCGCCCCGCCACCGTCACCGCCACCCTCACCGCCACCACCGCCCTCACCCGCC
>NZ_LFVW01000684.1:0-2576 GCF_001182915.1 Kitasatospora sp. MY 5-36 | reverse complement strand
ACCGCCGCACCCGACAAGCTCGCCGCCGGCGCCCCCGCCACCGCCGTCTGGCAGGTCACCCCGCCCGCCCAGCTGCCCGCCGGCGCCACCCACCGCCTCCTGGTCACCGCCCGCGCCCAGGCCGACGGCCGCCTCGCCCTCGCCGACGGCGAACTCGCCGCCCGCCCCGCTCCGGCGATGACCGGCCACCTCCTCGACGAGGACTTCGAATCCCTCGCCGGCGCCCTCAAGCCGGAGTCCGGCCTGCTCGGCTGGACCGCCCAGGCCCCCAAGGGCTGGACGGTGGTCAACGCCCCCGCCATGCCCCAGGGCACCGTCCGCCTCCAGGGCTGGACCTTCCACACCAAGCGCGAATGGGCCGCCCTCGGCGCCCAGGACCGCGGCAACTTCACCCGCGCCCTGGGCGTCGTCGCCGTCGCCGACCCCGACGACTGGGACGACACCGGCTCGCCCTCCCGCAAGGGCGTCTTCGACTCCACCCTGGTCTCGCCCGCCGTCGCCATCCCGGCCGGCACCGACACCCTCCACCTCGCCTTCGACTCCCACTACCGCCAGGAGGCCCCGCAGAAGGCCTCCGTCACCGCCGTCTTCGACAACGGCACCGAGACCCGCCTGCTCGCCTACAGCTCCGACGCCACCGGCAACGACAACGCCGGCAAGGACGTACAGAACACCCGGATCACCCGCAGCCTCGCCGTCCCCGCCGGAGCCCGCTCGGTGACCCTCCGGTTCCGCATGTACGACGCCGGCAACAACTGGTACTGGGCCGTCGACCACATCCGCCTCGACACCCGCCCCGTCACCGACTGACCCCGCCGGCCCCTCCAGCCCGACCGGGCCCGCCCGAGCCACCGCGCCCGGGCGGGCCCGACCCGTACCGGCGGCCCCGCGTGCCAGGTAGAACTACTGCCACGACCACAGGGGAGGAAACCGAAGGTGACCGACACGACGACCCCGGCCGACCAGGCCGCCCGACTCCACGACCGCTACCCGAGCCTCGACGAACTCACCGCCACCGCCCACCAGTTGGCCGCCCACCGGCCCGACCGCTGCCGGGTGCGCACCGTCGGCACCTCCCGCGCCGGACGCCCCCTGACCCTGCTGACCGTCGGCCCCGCCCCGCACGGAACCGGCCGCGCCCCGCACAACCTCCTCGTCGTCGCCGGCGCCCACGCCGACGAGTTCGCCGCCCGCGCCGCCGTCGACGACCTCGCCCACCACGCCCTCACGGCCCAACACCCCGACCTCGCCTGGCACTTCCTGCTCTGCCTCGACCCCGACGGCGCCCACCTCGCCGACGGCAGCCGCCACGCCCGCACCCTGCCCGACTACTTCGCCCACTACTACCGCCCCGCCGCCGAGGAACAGCCCGAATGGGCCCCCGCCGCCGGCGCCGACCTCCCCGAGAGCCGCACCCTCCTCGACCTCATCGACGAACTGCGCCCCACCCTCCAGTTCTCCCTCCACAGCACCGACGTCGGCGGCACCTTCCTCCAGGCCACCAGCGACCCCGCCGCCCTCGCCCGCCCCTTCGCCCGCTCCGCCGCCCACCACGGCATCCCCGTCGAGACCGGCAACTTCGACACCTTCCGCCTGCACGAATCCGGCCCCGGCGTCTACCTGATGACCCCCCACCACATCGACCGGCAGGAGACCACCACCGGCGTCCTCACCCCCCACCACGGCGCCGACGAAGCCCGCGCCGGCACCTGGTTCGCCCCCCAGCGCCACGGCGGCCAGACCGTCCTCGTCGAAGTCCCCGCCTTCACCAGCGCCCACCTCGGCGACAACCGCCCCGCCACCGGCGTCCGCCTGTACCTGCGCACCTGCGCCGACCGCCTGCGCCACCGCGGCACACTCCTCACCGCACTCCTCGACGCCGCCCTGCCCTACGTGCGAAACCCCGACACCCCCCTGCTGCGCGCCGCCCGCACCCCGCTCACCGCCCTGCGTCAACTCGCCGACGCATGGGACCCCGACGGCCACGGACAGGAGCTCCTACAGACCCCGATCCCCCGCGCCCGCCTCACCGGCATCGACCTGTGGGCCCACCGCGTCCCGGTGCGCGCCGCCGCCCTGCTGCGCCGCGCCGTCCGCGTCGCCGGCGCCCCCGCCGCACCCCAGGCCGCCCGCCTCGACCACCTCCTGCGCGACTGGTGCGCCCAGTACCAGCGGACCTTCCAGCCCGTCTGGCTCCCCGTCGCCCGCCAGGCCGCCCACCAGGCCGCCACCGTCCGCGCCGCCGTCGCCCTGCGCCACCCGGAGCGGTAGGGACCGTCCCCGGAGCCGGCCGCAGGGCCGTTCGCCGCCCCGGGGAAACCCGAACGGACGTGCCCGGCGGCGCGTGACCGGGAGACGCCGCCCATCACCCGAACGGGGGAATCAGGTCGGCCGCGAGGTGGCGGCGAGGACCCGGACGGGAGACTCGGCGCGAACTCCCCTGCTCCGCAGGGGCTTTGACGTGCGCGGAAGGAAGTACGTGATGAACAGGACCCGTCTCGTCCTCGCGGGGGTGCTCGCGACAGGCACCGTGGTGGCGGGGCTGCCCTCGGCTTCGGCGGACAGCGCCCCGACGG
>NZ_LFVW01000683.1:0-5967 GCF_001182915.1 Kitasatospora sp. MY 5-36 | reverse complement strand
CGGCCTGCTCGGCGGTGACGGCGCGCAGTGCCTCCGAGCCCGCCTCGTCGCGCGGGCGCAGGGCGTGCCAGTGCGGGTAGGGCGGGATGAGCGGGGTGCCGGCGGCGGAGAGCTCGCCGGAGCGGCCGGGGCGCAGGTCGACGGTGCGGTCGGCCTGGCCGGTGAGGTCGGGCAGGTTGAGCGAGAAGTGCTCGCCGGAGGTGTGGCTGACCACCGGGGCGGCCGCGCCGGGCAGGGCGAGCCGGGCCACCGGGACGGTGTCCGTCCGGTGACCGGCCAGCGGCAGCTCGATGCGGTGGCCGTCGGCCGTGAAGGTGGTGACGGCCTTGCCGGGCTCCGTCCTGACCCAGTTGCCGAGCACGGTGCCGTCGGTGCCGAGCGGGGTCCGCTCCAGGCCGGGCTGGAGCGGCAGCAGCCAGGTGCTGCGCTGGACCAGTCGGCCGGCGTGGGCGGTGGCGGCGATCACCGGCGGTTCGGCGGTGCGCCCCAGGGTGCCGGTGGCCGGGTCGAGTTCGCGCAGGACGGCCTCGCCCTCGGTGGTGCGGCGCATCGTCCAGTAGCCGGTGCCGTCGCCGAGGACGGGGTGCTCGTGGGGCATCCGGGTGTCGCCGGCGTGCAGCGGGCGCTCGCCGGTGGTGCGGCCGCCGCCGGGCAGTTGGAGGGAGGGCGCCTCGGGCTCGCGGTCGCGGTAGTAGTAGCCGGCGATGGTCTCGCCCTCGAGCTCGAACCGCTCGTCCGGGCGGCTGGACCAGTACGCGAGCTGCTTGCCCTCCTCGGACCAGACGACCAGCAGTTCGCCGTCGACGAAGCGCAGCCTGGTCCGGTTGCGCTCGTGCGACGGCCGCTCGGGCAGCCGCAGGGTGTGCTCCAGCACGATGCCCTGCGGGCCGACCACGACGGCCCGGTCGAGGCGGGCGAGGATCAGGTGCGGCCAGGCGTCCTCGATGAGCAGGTCGCTCAGGCCGGCGCCGGCCAGGCTGGGGACGGGGTGCTGCGGGGCGTCGTCGGCGGGCGGGTCGGCGAGCTTGCCGAGCGCCTCCTCCAGGGCGGGCCAGCCGAGTTCGTCCAGGATTCCGGCCCGGAGGGCGTCGGTGAGCAGCGCGGTGACGTCGAGGGCGGCGATCCGCTCGGCGACGGCCGGGGCGACCGTCCGGATGGCGGTGTGGTACTGGCCGATCGACCGGACCAGGTCGGCGGCGCCGGCCAGGCCGCGGGCGGCGGTCAGCTCCTCGGCGCGCTCCTCGGCCCACTCCGCGAACAGCTCGTTCAGCAGCGGCACGGCGGGTGCCTGGCGCCGGACGGCCGTCTCCCAGGCGGGCGGGGTGGCCCGGCGCAGCAGCGGCCGGTAGCGCTCGTCGGCGCCGACGGCGGTGAGGGCGGAGCTGTCGGGGCCGCTCTGCGCCGCCCAGTCGCGCAGGTCGAAGCCGAGGCCGCCGGGCGGGTCGGCCACCGGCACGCCCGCGGCCAGCAGCAGGTCCAGCAGGTCGATCCGGGTGTGGCTGGCGCGGATGCCGGTGTGGAGGTCCACCGGGACGGCGTCGGCCTTCAGCCGCTCGACCATCCGGCCGACCAGCGCGAGGGTGGCCGGGCAGCTGGGCCGGTTGCGCCAGCCGCGGCCGTGGTGGTGGCACCAGCGCTGGAGCCAGGCGGCGGCGGGCTCGGCGCCCTCGGCGCGGGGGCCGGTGAGCAGTTCCTCGGCGCCGGTCTCGGCGAGCACCGCCAGCCAGGCGGTGTCGTGCGGGGCCGGGTCGGCGGAGGCCGGGTCGGGCAGCAGTTCCAGCAGTCGGGTGCGGACCGCCGTGTCGTCGCGGCCGAGCTCGACCAGCGCGCCGTGCCAGGACTTCCAGAACGCGGCGGGCGCCCGGTTGACCGCCGGGGAGTCCAGCAGCTCGGCGAGCAGCGCCCGTTCGTGCTCGGTGCGGTCCAGTCCGGCGGCCTTGATCAGGGCGCGGGCGTCCTCGGCGATCCCGGCGTACGGGGCCATGCCGGCCGCGGAGCGCTCGGTGCACAGCTGGCGGAAGCGCTGCCAGGCGGTCAGCGGGTCGAGCCGCTGGGCGAGCTCCTTGACGTACTGGCGCAGCGACTTGACGGTGAGCGCGCCGGCCAGGGCGAACTCCAGGAAGACGGCGCGCAGCCGCTCCTCGTCCACCGTCAGGCCGTGGGTGCGCTCGGCCTCGCGGGCCTTGCCGAACCAGGCGGCGGCGTAGGTCTGGTTGCCGTGGCCGAGGAAGATCCGGCCGACCTCCTCGCAGAAGGTGGGCAGGAAGTGCGGGACGGCGCGGCCGAGGCGGGTGGCGAGCTCGTCGAAGCCGTCCTTGGCGGCGCCGGGCTTGGAGGCGGCCTGGCGGGCGATCCGCTCCAGCTCCTTGACCAGGGCGAGCGCGTGGTGGCCGTTGGCCGGGTCGTGGACCAGTGCCCAGGCGGGGAAGCCGAGCGCCTCCTGGCGGACCTGGCCGACCTCGGCGGCCCCGGCCTCCGGCGCCAGGCCGAGGAAGTCGAGGGCGAGGTCCTCGGCCGGGCCGAGCGCGCCGGGGACGAGCCGGACGATCCGGCGGCCGTCGAGCGCGGGGTGGGTGTAGGTGCGGGCGGTGAGCACGTCGGCGGCGCTGTCGGGGCGGCCGGCGTCGGGCAGGGTGCCGGACGGGAGCACGGCCCCGGCGTCGAGCAGTTCCTCGGGCGTCGCGGCGCGGTCGGCGCCGTTGCCGCCCGGGTTGGTGGTGGTGGTCGTGGTCAGGCCGGTGGCGGTCATGCGGCTTCCTCCCCCTGGATCGTGCGGCCGGCGTACAGGGCGGCGGCCATCCGCATGCCCTCGGACCAGGCGACCGGTCCGACCTCGGTGAGCGGCAGGGCCCGGCCGTCCGGGCCGGCCCAGCTGAGCGCGCCCGTCTCGCACGCGTCGTACTCGTAGTAGTCGCCGACCCAGACCCGGGCCTCGACGGTGCGCCCGCCCTCGGTGACCGACTGGACGGCGGAGCCGCCGCGGACCCGGCAGCCGAGCCGGTTGCAGCGCCCGACCAGCTCGCGCAGCTCCCGGTAGCGGCCGCCGGCGTAGGTGGTGACCTCGGTGCCGGCCGACCCGTCGGCCGGCCGGTGCCAGACCTCGCGGTAGAGCTGCTGGACGCGCTGGGAGACGCCGAGCTCGACGGCGAACTCGCGCAGCTCGTCGAGGTCTTCGAGCAGGACGGGGTGCGGTATCAGCACCTCGCCGTCGGTGAGGCGCACGGTGTCGCCGTCCAGGTCGACCAGGCCGAGGCCGCGCTCGGCGTCGGCGCCGCGCAGGAAGCCGGCCACGGAGCCGTCCACGGCGGTGACCACGAGGTCCTTCAGGACGCCCTGCCAGGCCTCGTCCGGCCACACGGCGGTGAGCACCGCGGCGGGCACCGGCAGCGAGCGGACCATCCAGCGCTCGACGTCCTCCAGGCAGCCCCGCTCGTGCGCGGCCAGCCACTCGGCGAGCTGCTTGAGCTGGACGACCACGCGGTCGTCACCGAGCTTCGACGGCAGGGACTTGAGGTCTCGGCCCGCCGCGTTGCGGCACGCCACCCTGCCCTCCCCGTCGAGCGCCACGCGGTACCCTCCCGCGTCCGTCTCCACCCATGCCACGGCCGTACTCCTCCCACCGGGAAACACCTGTCGATCGCCTGCTGACCAGCGATGCGAGGAACGTAGCGAGGCCCACTGACAATGCGACGGGCGGGGTGAACTCCGGCCGTGACATGCAGACTTCAAACCACTCGAACGGGTGATCGAAGAGACGAAAAAGGCGGGGCGGCTGCCCCCACGCAGCCGCCCCAGATCGGATCCCCGCCCGTCCTTCCGCCCCGCCCGTCCCCCGGCTCCGGCCGCCCCCTCCGCCCCAGCGTCCCGGCGACCCCACCGCCGCCCCGTCAGCCCAGCGGCGCCCGGGGCACGATGACCGGCGCGCCGTCGCCCGGCGCCGCGAGCACATGGCTGTCGATGTCGTACAGCGCCCGCACCAGCGGGGCGTCCACCACCTCGCGCGGCGGCCCGCAGGCCACCACCGCACCGTCCCGCAGCGCGACCAGCAGGTCCGCGTACCGGGCGGCCGCCGCGAGGTCGTGCAGCACCATGACCACCGTCCGCCCGCCCGCCGCGACCCGGCGGACCAGCTCCAGCACCTCCACCGCGTGCCCGAGGTCGAGCGCGCTGGTCGGCTCGTCGAGCAGCACCACCGGGGTGTCCTGGGCGAGCACCATGGCCAGCCAGCAGCGCTGGCGCTGGCCGCCGGAGAGCCGGTCGAGCCGGCGGTCGGCCAGCTCCTCCACGCCGGTGGCGCGCAGGGCCTCGGCGGTCAGCCGCTCGTCCTCCGCCGACCACTGCCGGAAGAGTCCCTGGTGCGGATGGCGGCCGTAGCGGACGAGTCCGGCGACGGTCACCGCCTCCGGGGCCTGCGGGCTCTGCGGCAGCAGCGCGACCCGGTGGGCGGCCTGGCGCGGGCGCAGCCGCCACACGTCCTCGCCGCCGACCAGGACCCGCCCGCCGTCCGGCCGGTGCAGCCGCGCGACGGACCGCAGCAGGGTGGACTTCCCGCAGCCGTTCGGCCCGACCACCGCCACCACCCGGCCGGCC
Source organism: Kitasatospora sp. MY 5-36 (assembly GCF_001182915.1). Taxonomy (NCBI): domain Bacteria; kingdom Bacillati; phylum Actinomycetota; class Actinomycetes; order Kitasatosporales; family Streptomycetaceae; genus Kitasatospora; species Kitasatospora sp. MY 5-36. Next base: position 1,377 of record NZ_LFVW01000683.1, on the reverse strand, counting down.
GGGACGGTGAGGTCGACGCCGCCGAGCACCGGGCGCCCCGGCCCGTAGCCGGCGCTGAGTCCCTGGATCGTCAACTCCATGGCAGCTCCCCCTCGACCGGCGCCCGCTCAGCTGCCGCCGAGCGCCTTGGCGAGGTCGCCGATGACGACGTCCGCGGCGAGCGGGCCGCCCCGGGTGGACCAGACCGAGCCGTCCACGGTGACGGCGTGGTTGTTCTTCACCGCGCCCAGCTCCTGGTAGGCGGGCTTGGACTGGACGTCCTTGAGCGCGGTCTTGCCGTCGTCGGTCAGGGTGGAGAGGAACAGCCAGTCGCCGTCGATCTCGTTGAGCTTCTCCAGGCTGAGCGCCGGGCTGTGGGCGTTGCCGTCCTTGTCCTGCGCGGCCGGGCGGGTCAGGCCCATGTCCAGGGCGACGCCACTGGCGAACTGCTTCTTCTCCATCCAGCTCGGGCCGGTGGGGTTCCAGCGGACGATGGAGACGGCGGCGCCCTTGTTCTTGCCGAGCTCGCCGCCCGCCTTGGCGGCCTTGGCCTCGTAGTCGCCGATCACCTTGTTGGCCTGGTCGAGCTTGTTGACGGCGTTGCCGATGCCCCGGAAGGCGAGCTTCCAGTCGTCGGTGGGCGCCATGGTGACCAGCGTGGCGGGGGTGATCTCGCGCAGCTGCTTGAGCACCTGCTCGTCCTGCATGTCGCCGGCCAGGATCAGGTCGGGCTTGGCGGCGATCACCTTGTCCATCACGGGCTGGAGCAGGTTCCCGACCACCGGGACGCCCTGCACCTTGTCCTTGAGGTACGCGGGCGGCTCGGCCAGCCCCTGGCCGTTGGTGATGCCGGCCGGCTTGACGCCGAGGGCGAGCACCGCGTCCAGGTCCTCCTGGGTGAGGGTGACGATCCGCTTGGGCTCGGCGGGGACCTCGACGGCCTTGCCGGTGGCGTCCTTGACGGTGCGCTTGCCGGTGTCGCCGCCCTTGCCGCCGCCCGCCGCGTCGGCCGCCGGGGAGGCGGCCGTGGACGAACCCGAGGAGGAGGAGCCGGAGGAGCCGCAGCCGGTGAGCAGGAGCGCGGCCGCCCCGGTGACGGCCAGCGCCTGGGCCGCACGGCGGCGGACGGGGCTGAGCGGGCGACGGGCGAACGGCATGGGTGCCTCCGGGCAACGGTGGTACGGGAGTTGAGCGGCGTCCGGGTCGTTCGGCGGGGCGGAGGGGCCCCGTGGGACGGACTCGACCATTAGGTTAGCCTTACCTTATGACATTGTCGCAAGCCGGCGTCACCAAGGCGCCCCCCGCCACCGCGCCGGAGCCCCGACGGCCCGGGGGCCGCCCGGAGGGGCCCGGGGGCCGCCCGGAGGGCACCCGCCCCACCTGGCCGGCCGTCACGGC